>JBJOMA010000108.1:0-4191 GCA_046052625.1 Bacteroidota bacterium | reverse complement strand
GCCATGATCTTTTACATGCCCACCATTTCCCTCTCGAATGCCGTATCCTTCAGGATCCTGAAAGACCGGGAGCTGGATGTCGTATCGGTCTTTCCTCCGATCCGCGTATGGGGAACGATAGGTTTCATTGCAGCCATGTGGATTACGAATCTGACCGGTAGCAAGGCGACTGCAGACCAGTTCCTGATCGGAGGCTTCTCTGCCATCCTGCTCGGCATCTATTCCTTCAGCTTACCTCAATGCGCACCGCAGCGTGCTATCGCCTCCGGGGCGTCGTTAATGGAACTCCTCGGCCTCAATGCGTTCAGGTTGCTCGCCAAGTACAAGATGGCGCTGTTCTTCATTTTCTCCATGTTCCTGGGTGCGGCTTTGCAGCTGACGAACATGTACGGAGACACGTTCCTCGATGACTTCAAGAATAATCCGGCATTCGGCCCTGACTCGTTCGTTGTGAAATACTCCACGATCATCATGTCCATCTCCCAGATTTCGGAGACGGTCTTCATCCTGACCATTCCGTTCTTCCTGAAGCGTTTCGGCATCAAGAACGTAATGCTCTTCTCGATGATCGCCTGGGTACTTCGATTCGGACTATTCGCCTACGGGGATCCGGGCAGCGGACTTTGGATGATCATCCTTTCCTGCATCGTCTACGGCATGGCCTTCGACTTCTTCAACATTTCAGGATCGCTGTTCATTGAAACAACGACAAGTCCTGAAATCCGCTCCAGTGCACAGGGCATGTTCATGATGATCACCAATGGAGTGGGTGCTTTCATGGGCAGTATGCTGAGCGGGTACATGATCCAGAATTACTACACCGGTACTGACGGGATGAAAGACTGGCATTCCATCTGGCTCGTTTTCGCCGGTTATGCGCTTATAGTCACCGTGCTGTTCATGTTGCTTTTCAAGCACAAGCACGATCCGAACCAGGTTGCCGGAGTCTCGCACTGATAGCGAAAACCAACCGGTCATTCATAAAAAAGTCCCGCTCGAGCGGGACTTTTCGTTTGCTGTTTTCAGGACTGTCGCTCCTTGCGTTTGTTGAGTTCGTCACGGATCCTGCCCGCCTTTTCATACGCCTCTTCTTCGATGGCGCGCTTGAGCATTTCATTCAGCTCATCGAGGCTGGCCGAAGTGAGTTCGCCCTCCTGCATCTTTGCAGGAGCAGCGCCTGCCTCCTGGGGGATACGCTTTTCGGGTTGTCCTTCACCACCTTCCGACTGAGCAGACTCGTCCATGACGACACCTGCCTGGGAGAGGATGAATTCGTAGGTGTAGATGGGGCAGCCGAAACGCACACCGAGTGCGATAGCGTCGCTGGTACGGGCATCTATCTCCTCCCTCTTACCGTCACTTATGCAGATAAGTCTTGCGTAGAATACACCTTCCAAAAGATTGTATATGATGATCTCTTCCACTTCGATATCAAAGGCGCTGGCAAGGGACTTGAAAAGATCGTGTGTGAGCGGACGCGTGGGCGTCATGTTCTCCAGTTCGATGGCGATCGCTTGCGCTTCGAACGCGCCGATGATGATGGGTAGTCTCCGTTGGCCGTTTTCCTCGCCAAGTACGAGCGCGTAAGCCCCGGACTGTGTCTGGCTGTAGGACAAGCCGATGATCTCTAATTTGATCTTCTTCATCTCTTCCACCCTCTGTTGCGGTTCAATGTTACAAAATACGTGTTTTTTATTGAAAAGAAAACGGCAGGAGAATCAGTTCTGGGCAGCCTTGAAGGATTTTGCAGCGGCGACCAGCTTAGGAACGACCTCGAACGCATCACCTACGATACCGTAATCAGCCGCCTTGAAGAAGGGTGCTTCCGGATCCTTGTTGACTACAACGATGACTTTGGAAGAGCTTACTCCGGCGAGGTGTTGGATAGCACCGGAGATCCCAACAGCGATATACAGGTTCGGACTGATTGCGATACCCGTCTGACCTACGTGTTCTGAGTGAGGGCGCCAGCCGGCATCTGAAACCGGTTTGCTGCAGGCCGTGGCTGCTCCAAGCACGTCCGCCAGCTCTTCAATCATGCCCCAATTCTCGGGGCCTTTCATGCCGCGGCCGGCGGATACGACTAGTTCCGCTTCAGGCAGGGATACCTTGTCTGCGGAACGGACGGTCTCGCGTATCACAACCGCCGTATCGGAAGGAGAGAGTTGCGCCGTGAACGGCACGATGTTCACCGGTTGCGGATTCGACTCGACCTTGTATGAGTTGGGGAGCATGCTGATGACCTTCACCTCCGAAAGGAGTTCGAAATAGGAATACGCCTTGCCCGAGTAGGAATTCTTTTTGCAGATGAATCCGGATGACATATCCGGAAGTTCGACGGTGTTTTCCGCCAGGCCTGCACCCAACCGGACCGCTACCCGCGGCGCCAACGCCTTGCCGGTGAAGCTGGCTGTCAGCGCGACCACGCTAGCATTTTCCGCTTTGGCTACCTGAGAGATGGCTGCCACCAGGGGTTGTACATTGTTGCCCTGGAAGGAATCCCCTTCAACAGTGATGACCTTTGAAGCTCCGTACTGGGAAAGTTTTCCGAGTTCCTCCTGCGAAACAGAACCGACCGATAGGACGGTGAGCGGAACCTGCTTCTGAGCAGCGATTGCGGAGCCGAAAGAGACGATCTCGAAAGCGGACTTCTTGAATTTACCTTGCAGGTTCTCTGCAAATACAAGAATGGACATGGGGATGTATATTGTAAGAGGTGGAGACGAGGTTCAGATCACTTTCTTCTCTTCGCGGAGAATATCGAACAGGCTGCCGGCATCGTCCGCATTTATCATTCGCACAGAACTGCGCGGCGCCGGCTTGTCGAAGCGTACGTGGCGCACATGCTCCTGGACAGGAACCGGCTCAATGACAGCAAGGGGCTTGGTGCGCGCCGACATGATACCGCGCATATTCGGAATCTTCCATTCCGCCATGCCTTCAGAGGCGCCTGCTACGATGGGAAGCGGGGCTTCCAACACTTGCTTTCCGCCCTCGATTTCCGATTCAATCACAGCCTTCCCGTTGTCGATTGCCAGGCTTTTCGCGAAAAGCATACAGGGTATGCCGAGCAACTCGGCCACCATGGCGGGAACGGAGGAACCGTTATGGTCGGCGGATTCGCGGCCGCAAAGTATCAGGTCGAACGGATGCTGTTTGACGTATTCAGCGATCTGCACGGCTACAAAATGACTGTCTCGTGCGACTGCGTTCACCCGTACCGCGTCAGTGGCGCCGATCGCGAGTGCTTTACGGATGGTGGGCTCGGTAGTGGAATCGCCCACGTTCAAGACCGTGACACTGCCTCCGCCGGCGGTCAGGTCGACGGCACGGGACAAGGCGATTTCATCGTAAGGGTTGAGGATAAAGGTCACGCCGGCACTGACGAACTCTTTATTGTCGGGCGTGAAATTGATTTTCGCCGTGGTGTCGGGTACATTCGAAATACAGACGAGTATCTTCATGAGGCTGATGGAACGTGTGGTTATTTATCGGTCGGAATGGCCCTAAACCGGGAATCGTTTAACCTTCCTGTCCGTATATTTGTTACGGAGTGCGAAGATAAACATTAAGAAAATCCCCGAGATGACAGACGGCAACCGGATAGCAGCCTTAAGAAGTCTTTTGGAGGAGCAACCCGGGGATCCGTTTCTGCACTATGCAATCGGACTGGAACACCTTAAAATGAAGGACTTAGCTTCTGCGAAAGCTATATTTTCAGAGGTGGTTGCAGCGACCCCGGATTATCTGCCGGCTTATTTCCAATTGGGCAAAGTATTGGAGCAGTTGAATGAATTTAAGCTGGCGGTTAAAGCCTATGAGCAGGGCATAACGCTGGCATCCCGTCAGGGAAATGCGCACACCTTGTCCGAATTACGGGGTGCCTTGCAGGCACTGACCGGTGAGACCGACGATTAGAGGATTAACGGCGGATTTTCTACTTTTGCCGACCCATCAATACCGTCCGATACCATGCGTGAATTGCAATTCAGAGAAGCCCTGCGTGAGGCCATGAGCGAAGAGATGCGCCGTGACCCGGACGTATTCCTTTTGGGCGAGGAAGTCGCCCAGTACAACGGAGCCTACAAAGTATCGCAGGGCATGCTGGACGAATTCGGTGCCAAGCGTGTGATAGACACTCCGATCGCCGAGCTGGGATTCGCCGGAATGGCGGTAGGAGCGGCAATGAAC
>JBJOMA010000107.1:0-4111 GCA_046052625.1 Bacteroidota bacterium | reverse complement strand
CGTTGAACCGGCGGCGTAATATAAAGTATGAATACAACGGTATGACCGCCGAAACACCGATACCGAAAAGCATCGACCAACCGATCTCCGCGGTGATGACCTCGCGGGACAGTTCCTGTCCTCCGCGGAATCCGATGGCAAAGAGGAGATAAATGGAAATGAATTTCGATGAGTTCGAGGGTATCTCCAGGTCGCTCCGCAGGAAATGGGCGATTATACCCAGCACGAAAAACAACAGCGCAGGATTGGTCAGGTTCTCCAGCAGCAGATCGATATTCATTTCAATTGAGCGTTAAAGCGGATTCAGGGGTTACAGTTGTCGCAATGCATCGGGTCCTCTACCCGCTTTCCGTGAGGATACCACTCTTCTTTCCGGTGACCGCAACGGAGACAACTATGGATATATGTAAGGGTACTGCGCGTGGGGAAGTTGCAATTGTTGCAACGAAGTCCGCTCTTCGCCTCTGTCACCCCGAAGCCGGGACATCCGCAGTCGGGACAATGTGAACGGATTTTTGCTGACAGCCGGTGTGCAGCCCTGCTTATGACTTGCATACGCATCGGATTGAATACAGCACGCATGTCCGTTTCCACCCAGGCGCTACCATATTTCAGTAGCAGAATATCCGCTTCCGATTCAAGGGCCTTCAGGTCGACAATGCCCTTCCGCATTCCGACAAGGTCCTCTTTCGACTTACGAAGAATCAAGCCGTGCGACGGGAAGCCGGCGGCGATCGCGAATCGTAGCAGTTCTTCTTTTGTCTGTATTCGTGCTCCGCTGAAGTTGGTTTGCGTACTTATTTCCCGGACGGATATTTCCAGGTCATATTTGAGGTCTATGAACACCAACACTTCCTCGTCGGCAGGAACAAATAAGTTCGACGGATGTGGCCCGAAGGAGCCTTCACTTGCGATTCCCAGGTCATACCCGGAAGACTGGAGCGCCAGTCTGCATTTGGTCCGGGCGGTGGTGTGCGGATCATCTTTCCGCTCCACTTCCCCGGTGAAGGTGCCCAACAGATCTGTATCGAAATCCGAAGTCGTACCGCACAAGACGCCCAAGTCACGCTCCATTATCGGAGCTATCGCCCGTTCTTTTGAATGCTTGGTTGCGATCAACAGCGTCCTTCCCTCAAACATCGATTTCATTAGCCGGTGTAGACAGTTGTGAGCTGTTCAAAAGCTTACCGCCATCCATTGCTTCATGCATTACGGCCGTTGCCGATGCCAGAAAGATGTTGATAGACGAGTGCCATCGAGACAAGCGCGAGGGAGACAAACAAATATCTGTTGATCGTGTCGTCCGATGACAGCGCTAACCAGGAGCATCCCACCAGCGAGGATACGGCCAGACCGAATTTCACATTCGAAGTATTCATGGTTTTTCTTTTAAGCTGTTTGGATCGTGTTTACGCTCATTGCCCCTGTCCAAGCGAATAGGCCGGTACTCCGTCGAACGAATAGAGGTTTTCGGTCTTGATGGTGTCTATGTTTTCGTCGAGCGCTTTACCGAGCAGTTCGATGATGTTCTCTTTTGCGATGTGACCACCTTGGTCGGGCTTGAAACGGCACCGCCAGTGATCGGTACAGAATGTCTCTTTGAAGCCGTCCGGCCATACCTTGATGCCACGATTGGTGATCATCGACAGCCTGATGCCTTTCATTTCAATCCGCTTCATCTTTTGCGCCAGCTCGGCCGGGTCGTTTCCGCCCCAGTGTACGAAAACATCCACGCCCTCCAGTTCTTTGCGGGTAGCCGGTTTCCGGTCGTATCGGGGCAAGCTGATGACGGAATTACCCGGATACGTTACGGGTGTGAAAACGACCGGCTTCTTTCCTAAGTTGGCAATGACCGCCTGTGCGAATTCTCTGGTTCCTACTTTCTTCTTGCTGACACCCTCCTTATAGATATCGTAGGTGTGTATGCCTTGTTCCATGGTACACAACCAGGCGTTCTGGATTTTTTCAGCCACGGTTCCTTGTCCGATGTGATTCAGGAGCATGATGGCTCCCTGTAAAAGTCCGGAAGGATTGGCAACATTCTGCCCGGCACGCTTGGGAGCGGAGCCGTGTATGGCTTCGAACATGGCACATTCCTCGCCGATGTTAGCGGATCCTGCAAGTCCGACCGATCCGGTTATTTGTGCAGCAACATCGCTGAGCACATCTCCATACAAGTTGGGCATCACGATTACATCGAAAGTCTCTGGGGTGTCGGCAAGCTTTGCAGCGCCGATATCGATGATACAGTGTTCATTCTCGATTTCCGGATATTCCCTGGCGACTTCGTCGAATACGCGATGAAACAATCCATCCGTCTGCTTCATGATATTGTCCTTCGTGAAACAGGTCACCTTCTTTCGACCGTTCTGGCGGGCGTATTCGAACGCATAACGGACGATTTTCTCACAACCCGGCCGGCTGATGAGCTTAAGACATTGCACGACCTCATCCGTCTGCTGATGTTCGATTCCTGCGTAGAGGTCCTCTTCGTTCTCACGAATGATGACCACGTCCATGACCGGATGCTTGGTGGCGACAAAGGGATGGAGGCTCTTGCACGGACGCACATTCGCGTACAGTCCCAGGAATTTTCGCGTGGTGACATTCAGGCTCTTGTAGCCGCCGCCCTGCGGGGTTGTGATCGGCGCTTTGAGGAAGATCCTGTTTCGGCGGATGACATCCCACGCCTCTGGCGCGATTCCGGATTTGTTTCCGGCGAGGTATACCTTCTCCCCTACTTCGATCTCATCGGTTTCGATTTTCGCACCGGCGGCGTAGAGGATGTCCTGCGTGGCATCCATGATTTCGGGGCCGATGCCGTCGCCCTTTGCAATGGTGATACGTGTCATGATACTGATGTTGATTTGACGGAACAAATTTCGGAGGCGTTTTACATATATTTTTATTTATATTTGTTATATTAATCATTAACTTATTTAATGTATTACACCCTCCACCAGCTACAGATCTTCCTGAAAATCGTCGAAACGCGAAGCGTTACGAAAGCGGCGGAAGAGCTTTTCCTGACGCAACCTGCCGTATCGATACAACTGCGTAATTTCCAGGATAACTTCGAGATTCCGTTGACGGAAGTGGTGGGACGCAAGTTGTATGTCACCGACTTCGGAAAGGAAATCGCTTCTTCAGCGGAGAGAATACTGGAGCAGGTGCGCTCCATCGATTACAAGACGATGGCATTCAAAGGACAGTTGACCGGCCGACTGAAAATCGGTGTCGTTTCTACGGGCAAGTATGTGATGCCTTATTTCCTGTCCGGTTTTCTGAATGAACACCCCGGCATCGAATTGATCATGGATGTGACCAACAAGTCCAGGGTCATCGAGGTGCTTGAAAACAACGATGTGGATTTCGCGCTGGTATCCATCCTTCCGGCAAAACTGAAAGTCGAACGGCTGGACCTGCTGAATAACAAACTCTTTCTGGTAGGAAACACCGAACGGAAATTCAAGAAGGGCGTACAGGCAATCCGACTCTTCGAAGAGTTGCCGTTGATCTTCCGTGAAAAAGGATCCGGTACGCGGCAGACGATGGAGCGTTTCATCGACCGCAACCGAATCACGGTCACAAAGAAAATGGAACTGACCTCTAATGAAGCCGTCAAGCAAGCGCTGTTGGCAGGATTAGGCTATTCGATCATGCCGCTGATCGGTATCCGGAACGAGTACCAGAAAAAAGAATTGCAGATCATTCCGATGAAGGGGCTCCCCATCACCACGGTATGGAGCCTGATCTGGCTGAAAGGGAAACAATTATCGCCGGTTTCTGCCGCTTATATCGAGCATCTTCGAAAAGAGAAAGGCCGGATCATTTCCGAAAAGTTCAGCTGGTACGAAGCATACGGGGGATGAGTTTCTTGCTGATGATATCATCTGTTTGAAAATCAACCGCTATTACGTTTTCAATACGTATCCTTCGCGGTCCTGCTTATTCCGGTTCGTAAACTTTTTTAAAGCAGGTCGTCTCCTTGTCTGTATGAAAGATGAAGCCTTGCAGACCGTAAAAATCACTTACAATATTCCGCCTGATAAAATCTGATCTTCTGTCTTAGTCGTTGTTCAAGGAATACATTGGCACCTCGCAATGCATC
>JBJOMA010000106.1:0-3401 GCA_046052625.1 Bacteroidota bacterium | reverse complement strand
CGATCAAACCCTCGAAAGTCGTCATCATGGGTGCAGGTGTCGCCGGATTACAGGCCATAGCTACTGCTAAGCGACTCGGTGCGATCGTTGAAGTGTCTGATATCCGTCCTGAAACAAAAGAGCAGGTGGAGTCGCTCGGGGGTAAATTCATCGAAGTAAAAGGTGATGATTCCATTAAAGTCGAAGGCGGTTACGTAAAAGGTGTTTCGGAAGAATTCCTGAAGAAACAGCAGGCGCTGATCGCTAAGCACATTTCGGAGGCGGACCTGGTCATCACCACAGCGCTGATTCCCGGAAAGAAAGCCCCGGTGCTGGTTACCGAAGAAATGGTGAAGAGCATGCGGCTCGGCAGTGTGATCGTCGACATGGCAGTGGAGCAAGGCGGCAACTGTACGCTTAGCGAGCTGAACAAGACCGTCGTCAAGAACGGAGTCACCATCATCGGCGAATCGAACCTGCCTTCTCTCCTTCCGTTGAACGCCAGCGACCTGTACGCCCGTAACATCGCCACCTTCCTGACGCATCTTTCCACCAAGGACGGATTCAAATGGGAGATGGAAGAAGAGATCACCAAAGGCTCCCTTATAGTACACGAAGGACGGCCTGTCCATGCCAGCGTACTGAAAGCCGTCACCGCCTGAACCTGATATTATCAGGACGTAAATAATTAAAAGAGACCATGAACGATTTCATCACATTCATCGGAGAACACATCGAGATGATCTACATTCTGATCCTTTCCGTCTTTGTAGGCGTGGAAGTGATCGGTAAAGTGCCCTCCGTGCTACACACACCACTTATGTCCGGTGCGAATGCCATCCACGGGGTGGTCATCGTCGGTTCCATCATCGTGATGCTGAACACCGAGGCCGACAACGCACTCCTTCTATCGTTGGGATTCATCGCGGTAGTCATGGGCACCCTCAACGTTGTCGGCGGCTTCGTCGTCACCGACCGCATGCTGGAGATGTTCAAGAAGAAGCCTGCCGAAAAGAAGTGAGATCCCGAAAAAAGCTGAACAACCATGAATCCCAAATACATCCTTGACATCCTCTATCTGGTGGGCTCCGTCACGTTCGTGATAGGCCTCAAGATGCTGAGCGGACCGCAGACAGCACGTCGCGGCAACCTGGTCGCCGCATTCGGCATGACAATCGCCATTCTCGGCACCATTTTCCTGTATGAGGACCCGAACGGCCATACTTCGCGCGAAACCGTGAAGCTGGCTGTCATTTTCGGCGGACTGGCCATCGGAACGGTGATCGGCTGGATGACCGCTAAGCGTGTGAAGATGACCGCCATGCCTGAGCTTGTCTCGCTGTTCAACGGCATGGGAGGCGCCTGCGCGGCCTTGATCTCTCTTCTTGAATTCGAACACAACGTTCATGATCCGGCACGAATCGGTATCATCATGGCCGGAATGATCATTGGAAGTGTTTCCTTCTCCGGATCCATCATCGCTTTCATGAAGCTGAACGGGACGCTGAAGAAATCGCTGCGTCTGCCTCGTTATAATGTCATCAATACAGTATTCCTGCTGCTGAATGTAGCGGCAGCGGTTTGGGTGACCGCCAGTCATACCGAAGTCTTCGGATACGTGCTCCTCACCTTTGCGCTCGCCTTGCTTTACGGCGTATTGTTCGTCGTTCCGATAGGTGGTGCCGATATGCCGGTTGTGATTTCCTTACTGAACTCCTTCACGGGACTCGCAGCAGCCTTCGGTGGTTTCTTATATGACAATCAGGTGATGCTGACCGGCGGTATCCTGGTAGGTTCTGCCGGAACCTTGCTGACTGTTGCGATGTGCAAGGCCATGAACCGTCCGCTGTTCAATGTCATCTTCGGCGCCTTCGGTGAAAGCGCCACAGGTGCTGCAGGAAGCGGCGTAAAAGGATCCATCAAGGACATCTCCATATCAGATGCCGCTGTCCTGATGAACTACTCCAAGAAAGTGATCATCGTGCCCGGGTACGGATTGGCGGTAGCGCAGGCACAACACGTCATCCACGAGCTCGAATCGTTGCTCGAGGACCGCGGCGTACAGGTAAAATACGCAATCCATCCTGTCGCAGGGCGGATGCCCGGACACATGAACGTACTGCTCGCAGAAAGCAACGTCGACTACGGAAAGTTGGCCGAAATGGAAGAAGTCAATCCTGAATTCTCGAGCACCGATGTCGTTCTCGTTGTCGGCGCCAACGACGTTGTCAATCCGGCCGCAAAAACGGATCCCGCCTCCCCTATCTATGGCATGCCGATCCTGGATGTGGAAAGCGCACACCACATCATCGTCAATAAGCGAAGCATGAATGCCGGTTATGCCGGCATTGAAAACGAACTGTTCTACAACAACAAGACCAGCATGCTATTCGGAGACGCAAAAGACGCACTGACCAAGCTGGTGACGGAGATAAAAACGCTCTAGTAATGCAGAATGCAGAATCCAGAATGCAGAATGCAGAATGCAGAATGCAGAATGCAGAATGCAGAATTAAAAAAATCAATTTGAAATAAGATTCAACCATTAACAACTATTCAATATCCAACAGATGTCCAACAGAACCTTTACCATGATCAAACCGGATGCGGTAGCCAACAACCACATCGGCCCGATCCTTGCCAAAATCAACGAAGCAGGCTTCCGTATCATTGCAATGAAATACACCCGCCTCACACCGGAACTTGCGGGTCAGTTCTACGCCATCCACAAAGAGCGTCCTTTCTACAAGGACCTGGTCGCATATATGTCTTCCGGACCGATTGTCGCTGCCATTCTTGAAAAAGAAAACGCGGTCGAATCCTTCCGAAAGCTCATCGGTGCTACCGACCCCGCCAAGGCAGAACCCGGAACCATCCGTAACCTATTCGCGAAGTCGATTGAAGCGAATGCAGTTCATGGCAGCGACAGCGATGAGAATGCCGCTATCGAAGGAAGCTTCTTCTTCTCGATGATGGAGCGTTTCTGAAAAACGATTCGATACAAAAGAGGCGGAAAGGCATCTAACCGATGTATTTCCGCCTCTTTTTTTTTAAAAAAAGTTCGGTTCCGGATTATCTGAAGACCACTTCTTTCAGCACATCCGAGCCGGCCGCTTCGTTCATCGACTTTAGGATCTGTTCACGCGATTGGAAAAGCTCCTGTCGTAGCGGTGCAGAATCCAGACTGACGTACAATACACCCTCTGCGATACGGATCGAGGTGGTGTGCCGGGCCACCATCGGACCCATTACGATCGGCCACGCCTCCAGTGCTTTGGTGCTGTTGAAGCCACCTTCCAGCTTTGACTGTTTCAACCAGTCATTGAAAGCCTGTCCGAATTTCTGATCAGTCGCCTTACGCATAGCTTACCTCCTTTCCATCCGTCAACGATCCTGCCGGTTGCACATTGCCGCCGGAAACC
>JBJOMA010000105.1:0-10367 GCA_046052625.1 Bacteroidota bacterium | reverse complement strand
TTGGTGAATCCCGCACAGCCGAGCCTGGAAGGGAAAAACCTTATCGATCATCTGGATGCCAAAGGCAAACCGCTCGTTCGCGAATACATCGGTGCAGCATTGAAAAACGGAAGCGCATGGGTGGATTACCAGTGGTACCGTCCGGGTAGCAATGAGCCCGCTCCGAAACACACGTTCGTCCGGAAAGCGATGCATAGCGGACAGGTTTACATTGTCGGAGCGGGCTACTATGATGCAAGGTGATGGGGCTGATCTAATCAGCCGATTACAATTAATAATATGTCCGGACGGACCCGACAATCGCTTTGTTCAGGCGAATCCGTTCCGTGCCCGATGATGTTTGAAGTTATAATTGTAATCAGGGCGATAAGAATTATTTAAAAGTTAAAAGGCCACTTCCCATAGAAGCAGCCTTTCTTTTCAAAGTATGATGAATCATCACATGAACGTATCCGCCATAAGGTTGTTGAACCACTTCAACATGTCTTCGTAATTATGTGAATTGGCTCCATTGGACTCCGTTACACCGGCTCCCGTAGGAACCATCGTTCCTGTGGCAGGATCGTATCGGAAAACAACGGACAGCCATGACGCAGTGGTGTTGGTAATGGGTGTGAAGCAAGAGGAGTTGGTCACCGGTGAAGGATTGACTGTAGATCCGGATAATAACTGGATGATGGCATCGGCACATACTTTTGCCTCTGCGTTCGCAATATGTCCGGCTTTCGGCTGGGTGGTCGATGAAGCGTCACCGATGACGTGTATATACGGTACGGCAGTTGATTCGTAGGTAAGTACATTCACGCCGGCCCACTTGTTATTACCCGCATTCGCTAATCCAAGTCCGGAATTGATGATGAGATTACCTGCCTTATGGATCGGTATCGCATTGATCACCCTGCCCGTGAAATTCCCTTGAGTCGTTTGAACGGTCATCGTATCGGCATTTATTCCGGTAACTGCCGCATTGGGGACATAGGTAATCCTGCCGGCATGCGTGACATTGAACGCATTGGTGAAGTTAGTCGGTTCCGCCTGTATGGAAGGATTCGCATCCAGCACGATGACCTGGCCGCCGCCCTTTACCCTTCTCAGATAATCCGCTACGACACACGCTCGCTCGTAGGGCCCCGGAGGGCAACGGTACGGTTTAGGCGGAATGGTCATAATGAATTTGTCCGTGCGGGTCATGCTACTGATCTGGTTCTTCAGGGACGTCGTTTGGGTTCCTGCTTTCCAGGCATGTACAATCTTGGCCTTGTTAGTAGAGGTTCCTGTAAGATTCGGGATTGTTTCAAAGTCAATACCGGGTGCGAGCACCAAACGGTCATACGGGAGCGTAGTTCCGTTGGATAGCCGCACCGACTTGGCGACCGGATCAATGCCGGTCACTGAATAGCTTTTCAATTTTACACCGTATTTGGAAAGCAATGTACTATAGCTGAAGGTGATTTGACTCAATGTACGTTCCCCGGTCAAAACCATGTTACTGAAGATGTTGGAAATATAGCTGGTGTTGGGCTCCACCAGGGTCACATCCATTCCGGTTCCGCCCCAGAGACGAAGGAATTTGGCACAGGTGACTCCGGCCATCCCGCCGCCTACGACCACTACCCTGCCCGTTGCTGAGGTGCCGGGAACCGGATTAAGACCGGAGTTGAATGCCCGGACGGCAGAAGGACGGACTAAAGAAAGGCCCAAACCTACGGCACTCAGCTTCCAAAGGAATTCTTTTCGTTCCATGTTCAAGTGTTTGATTAGTTACTGTTTGGAAAAATAATCGGCAATAAGATTGATTTCCGTAGGCGTATAGGCCATGGCATGGACATTCATGATGTCACCGTTCGCAGGACCCGCAGCATACTGGTTCATCTTGTTGGTGATTTCGGAAATGCTCATGGTGGCGATCTTCAGTTCTCCCGCATATCCGTTCGTGCCATGACATTGGAAACAATTCGCGGCAAGGGTCCTCCCCGGAAGATTCATATTGACGGATAATCCTGTGTTGTTAACCGGCAGTTCTTCGAGCGGACCGGATGTCTGAAAGTCCTTCTCACAAGAATAGAGGAACGCGGTAGAAGTGAGCACTACTGCAACGGCAATCGGTGGAAGGAGTCGTAGTTTCATGGGTTTTATGTGTCCTTTTCGTAATACAATTTTATTCGGAACAGCGCTTAATTCGAATGACAACGATCATTAAACGGGCGGCAATAAATCATTGGGCTTGTTAACTGAATCTATATTCTGATCGGATCAATTTGTGGTGTTATTTCGGTTTGTCGGCTCGTGTGGTATTACGAACTTTGTCGCCTATAATCGTAACGAAGTGGAACCGAAGGAAAAGCAGGATGGACAGTTGAACGGACTCGACTGGTTGCGCGGTGCCGCTTCGCTCATGGTTTGTCTTTTTCATATTAAAAAGTATGTCTGGGCCGATCGAAGCCCGAATGAACTGTTGCAGTTGTTCGATTTCGGCTATCTCGGAGTCTATATTTTCTTCATCGTCTCCGGATTCGTCATCCCCTACTCGCTGGACCGTTCAGGATACAAGACAGGAAAATTCGGACGTTTCATCTTCAAGCGTTTGGTCCGTATTCAACCGCCATATCTCCTTTTGCTGCTGCTGCTGCTCTTATGGAATTTCGGCCTGCATGAATGGAAGGGTTGGGGAACGACCTGGTTGTTCGGATGGAAAAAATTCCTGCTGAACGCCACCTATCTCGTACCGTTTTCAAATGAGCGATGGGTCTTTTCAATCTTTTGGACTCTGGCGGTTGAATTCCAGTACTACGTACTGATCGGTTTACTATTCCTGGTCCTACGCGACCACCCGGCACTCCGATATATCACTTTTTCATTGATAGTAGCGTCCTCATTCGTCGTCCCGGTACATTATCAGACAGTCTTCAATCACGGAATTTATTTTTTAGTCGGATTCCAGGTGTTCCTTTATCAAACGGGGCGATTGGGAAGGATTGAACTGGTGGCCTCCCTGATCGGAGCGCTACTGTTCATCGGTTTTTTCGGGCTTTCCCCCACCCTGCTACCGGTACTGCTTACGGTAGCAATGCTTATTCTTTTTCATCACAAGAACCGGATAGCCGGCCATTTCGGTACGATCTCCTACTCCCTTTACCTGACGCATGGTCTGGCCGGGGCCGCCACCGTTTTATTGACTGCCGGAAAAATGGACAATTGGGGACGTTTTACATTTGCCGTGACGGTCTCGATCATTTTCGCAACAATCTATTACCGGTTTGTAGAATCGCCTTTTCTGCGTTTTTCAAAACGGATTCGCTACTGAAAACAGATACCGATGTGTTTAAAATAAAAAAGCCGCACCAATCGGCACGGCTTTCTAATGAGTTTCGGTCTTATCAGGGATGCGATGACATTACGAAATACAGGTTGTTCTGTTCATATACCACATAGTCGAATGCGTCAGTGAAACCGTCACCGTTCATATCCGAGGCGTAATAGCCGGTGGCGAATGAAAGCAGATCGACCTCATACAACGGGTAATCGAACGCGTCCACGAATTCGTCCTGATTGATGTCGCCCGAATAGATCGCAAATACTCCCGTCTCGATTTCGCGCTGATTGCCGCCGAATGCCTGTTGGTCTGAGGTAGAGAAGTCGTAATCGGTCGCAGCGGCGAACGGTACAGGCAATGCACTCCAGGTCTGGATGGAATTGCGGTGCTTGACGACAATCCAGTAGGATGATCCGGCGGAAGCGGCGGGGAATGTGATAGAAGCAGTGCCGTCCGTCATCAGTAAGCCCTGCTGTGTATCAACGATAATGGAAGGATCCAGTGAATCATGGAGTTCGACGATGATCGTATCGGTTTCCGTTCCAATCGCTCCTGTCACACCTTCGTTGGCTAAAACAGGGACCATCGTTCCTGTGCCGCTGTAATACCCTTCCAGGTAAGCGGTGAGGTTCAGCGTACAACCGCTGCAGGTATTGATGGTCAATAAGAGGGTCTGCGTATCACAACCGTTCACAGCAGAATATGTACCGCTTTGGGTATATGTCTGCCCGTTCACACTCCAGGTATAGGACGCACAACTGCTCGCAGTCGTCGTCGTATTCGTGCTGGTGGTAATCGTAAGGTTGAGCGCTTCCGTAACACAACCGGTCACAGATGAATAACTGCCGCTCTGGGTATACGTCAGGCCTGTTACAGTCCACACATAGCTGTCACAGGCAGAAGCCGTTGTGGTATTCGTTGTGCTTGTGGCAATGGTGAGTGTCAGCGTTGCGGTGCTGTCACAGCCGTTAGAGGCGGGAACAACCGCTGTATAAGTTCCGGAAGCCGTATAAGTGACGCCGTTGGCAGACCATGTGTACGTGTCACAGGCGGAAGCCGTGGCCGAACCGGTTAACGCAGCGGGCTGGGTAAGTGTCACTGCAACCGTATCGTCACAACCGTTCGCATCGGTCACTACATACGAATACGTACCCGCCCCGACTGTGAAGGTGCCTGTATTGGAGTATGGTGCTGTTCCGTCGGTAGCGCTGACTGCGACAGATGCGGTGCCTCCGTTACAGGAAATGGTGCCGGCTGTCGCAGTTGCGATCGGCTCGGGGTTGACGGTGAAAACGACCGGTGCTGCTGTCGTCGTACATCCGTTCGTGCCGGTCGCCGTATAGCCGTAGGATCCCGCTGTGTTGACAGTAAGCGAACGTCCGGTAGATCCGTCGAAGGACCATACGATTCCGGCAGAAACATTGGCCTGCATAACAACAGAACCCGAGCCGCAAACCGTCGTCGGTCCTGATGGCGTAACCGTCGGGATCGTCGTGGTTCCGGTGATCTTGATATCATCGAGACGGAAAGCGGTGGATGCGGTCTTGGAGAAGCGCAGGGAAAGGTTGGTGGATGCAGGTATTCCACTGTTGACCGTTATCAGTTGCCATGCGTTCGCAACCGTCGGCTGTGTAAAGGGAACCGCCGTGTAATTGACTCCGTCGGTGGAGACTTCCAGGGTCATTCCGTTGACAATGTCTCCGCGCAACAGACCGAAGGTTAGTGACAGGGAGGAGTACCCGTCCGTATTGATTCCGGAGACAGTGAAGGATTTGGTATTTCCGCCGAGTGTGCCGAAGTAAACGTTACCCCCGCCACTGGCGCCTGTATATCCCGCTGAAGCGGTCGTGTTGCGAACATCGGTTCCGCTGGTACCGGCAGTAAAAGTAATTGGAGACGTATTCTGCCAGCCGGAATAAGTGTTAACCGCCGTCGTTCCCGTGGGTGAACCCATGTTTTCATTGAACACAGTACCGTTGTACAAATAAGTATTTACGGCTACCGTTACCGGCAACGACGTTGCGACGCAGGATGCAGTCGTAGCTGTGACAGTATAGCTTCCGGAAACCGTGGCGGTGATCGATTGTGTCGTCTCGCCGTTTGACCACAGATAACTGTCGGCCGTGCCGGCTGAAAGCACGACGGATCCTCCGCTACAGAAGGTAGTAGGACCGGAGGCAGAGATGCTTGCAGATGCCGGAGCGGAAACGGTGGCAGATGCTGAAGCAGAGCAGCCGGAGGCGTCGGTGACGGTGACGGTGTAATTTCCGGCAGACAGATTAGTAGCGGTTGCAGTTGTTTGAGGAATAGTCGTATTCCAGGAATAGCTGACCGGCGGAGCCGCGGAGCTTGCTACAGCCGTGGCAGTACCGTCATTCACACCGGTACAGGTTTCTCCGGTCGCAGTGGCTGTTACGCTGACTGTGTTCAGACTGGCAATGGAATCTGTCAACGTGGCCACATCGCGGCGAAGCAATGTGGTCGTGTTCACGGTCGACCAGATACCGTCGGCGTCCGTAACCGCATTGAACAGTGTATTGTCTGCATTTCTCAACTCGATCCGACGGACGCCGTTAGCATTATTAGCTCCGATCGGTACGACGGCTCCATAATCCCCTACTGGGTTAGAAGATGTCTGCAGGAATACACTGTTGACCGAAGCAGGCAATTCGCTCTGAGAAAAGGTATTCGGAGCGATCATCGCTCGGGACTGATAAACAGACATCGGATCACCGGAACCGGCGGTATTGTCATAGATAAGGACGTACTTTCCGTCGGTACACGAAACGGAAGAGCCGATCAGGAAGGCGCCGTCGTCAGTGGTTGCCGGACTTTGTGCGCTGTTTCCGATATCCAATGCGGTCATCAGTTTGGTGCCGACGAAATTCGGGGAGACCGGCATTGTTCCGCCTGAAGTCACAAAACCGATACGGAGATTGTGATTAACGCCGGCAGCAAAACGTTGATTGGTACTATTAGCTGTAGGCTGGATGTAAACCCAGAACGGTCCGGAGCTACCCGATCCGTCTGTAGTGAATGCGGCAGGAATAGTTCCGGTTCCCCACAAGGTGCTGATCCAGGTGTTTCCGGATCCGTAGGAAGAAGTGACGGTCGTATCCGTACCGACGCCGGCTTTTACATCATACGCTGTATTGGGAATCAGGTTGTCGATCTTAAGACAGACTGCAAACGGTACCCGTGCATTGTGCGCACCGGCAGCCGTTTTAGCGGCAATGAACTTGGGAACCACCAATTCGGTGAGGACAGGATTCAGTGTAATAGTAATGGTGCTGCTTAGTGCCGGCGAGAGGCCGGTCGCCGTGGCGCTCAACTCGTAGGTGCCGGGCAGACTGAATGAAATTCCTGTAAAGGTGGCTACCCCGGCAACGCAGTTGACCGTCGTAGTTCCGGAAATGGTTCCGGGACCGGAACTGACAGCGATCGTCACAGCGCCGGTATAAAACTGGTCCGGTGTGAAATCGTTGCGAAGCGCCTGCACTTCAATAGTGGAAACGGGTGTGTTGAAAACGCCACCGACGGGTGTAACGGTGAAAAACAACTGCGTGGCAATGCCCAATACATTGAACGGTGCGCTGATACCCGCGGTCAGACTCATGCCTGCAGTGGCCGAGGCCTGCAGCTGTACGGCATAATCTTCCGGAGAATAAGTAACGCCCGTGATGGTGACCGAATTGCTGCCTGCGGGTATGATACCTGTCAATGTTCCGCCTATCGAACCGTTACCGATGCTGACGGAAAGTGTCACGGTTGTATTAGTATTTACTGCCTGAGGACTTCCTGCGGAGTCCTGAGCCTGGACCACTACACTAAAGGGTGTTCCTATTACAGGTGTATTCCCGCCATTCACCGAAGTAATCGCCAGACGAGTAGCGGTAGAGGGCTGAGCCGTAGACTGTGAAGCAGGATTTCCTTGAGCAGCGGAGGTGTTATAGACGGTGGAACTGGTTATGCCATTATAGGAATAGACATGGAAATAATAGGTCGTTCCCGCTGCCAGTCCTTCGACATGCACGACGCTTCCGGAACCGTTGTAAACCACCTGCTCACCCGTGCCTGAATATGTGGTGTTGGCCGTATATGAGTTGCCGTTTCCCGGAGGGGTAAAGCTGTTGGATGTGTTCATCACTACGATCCGGTTCGCACCGTTGCCATTCGTCCAGGATACATCCATGGAGGTGGTGAGAATGTTCGCAAAAGTGATCAGTGAATCCTGATTAGAGGGTGCCTGAGGGGCAAGTGCTTTGAAGCTGAAATCATCAATCGCCATTCCCTCATCGTTTCCGGCATCGTTCACATCCGTCCAACGTATTACAAGTGTCTGTCCGGGCATCCAATTGGTACCGATCGGAAACACAGCCGAAATACGCGATTGGTTGGCCTGTTGGGTGCCGTCCAATGATGCTGCGGTTCCGAAGCTGACAGGATTATTAAAGTTCAGATCGGGTACGGATACGAAGGTGCCGTTTGTGATACTGGTGCCGTTGAGCGCATAAGAGAAGGCAAGTTGATTGGGGGTTCCGCTGCCACCGAGCCTCCACTGCTGACCGGTATAGGAAATATCAACGGACGTAAGCGGTCCGCCGGTGTTGTTAACGAAGACCGCACCAAAGCAAGGTATCGACGAACCGGTAGCGAGTGAGCCCAGTGCACGGTTAGTTGAAGCGGTGGTACCGTAGCTTTTCACGCCTCCGGACGAACTGCCTCCGTTATCGACTGCGAAGACCAGGTCAGCTGCACTTCCGCCGGGAAGCAGGGTGTGCTGCCAGCCTGCAAGGTTAGATGCATTTACCGCCGGCGTAGAAAGATAATAAGGTCCTACCCCGAAGCCGGTCATGGTGAAGGTGCCCGTCGAAGGAAGTCCGTTGAAATCCTGCGTGTAAATCATGCCCGACGTGTATGAGATATTGGTAGGCATCGTAAACGTCAGGTTTCCTGAAGTAGAGGTGCGGTAATTGATGCTCGTTCCGCTTCCGTTGTATTCATAAACCCTGAGATAATAGGTGGTCCCTGCCACAAGGCCTCTGACTGAAATCGACGCGGCTGTGGCGGCGTTATAAACAAGAAAGTTGCCGCTGCCCAGATCGATAGCGGTATTGATATCGCCGGAAGCGCCGGAATAGACGGTCGTATCATCCGGAGTGAATGTGACCGGCAATGTGCTGATCACTGCAAGTCGACCGGTTCCGTTACCGCCTGACAAGGCCGTGAAAGCAGTGTCCGGACGTACACGCTGAAGGGTCACCGTAGCTACAGTGGTGGGCTCGGCGGCAAGCGTGGTGGCGTTGGCAGTACCGGCGCCCGAAGTCTGGTAATTGGCAGTGGCTCCGGAACCGTTGTATTCGTATACTGCGAAATGGTACGTGGTGAGCGGACTCAGACTGGTGACGGTTACTGAGTTTCCGGAACCATCGTAAACGATTTTGTTACCGGAACCCTGGTCCAGCGCCGTGTTGAAATCGGCATCGACACCGGTTACGGTTGTCGCGTCTGACGGAACAAAAGATACCGGAGCACCGGCACGAATGACAATGATCCGGGTCGCTCCGTCGCCACCGGAAGTATTGGCTTGAATACTGTTTCCGCTGATGGTTCCGAAAGTAATCGTGGAAGGAGTCGTGGGCTCCGCATCAAGTGCAAAACCGTTGACCGTGACATCCTGAATGTTTGCGCCAGAACTTGAATGAGAGATGGTTCCGGGATTAGAACCCGGTGCGGCCGTATTCATACGCACATCTATGGTGGTCGCTGCTACAGTGCCGGCCACCGGCGTCAGATTGATGGGCGTGGTCCCGAAGCCATTCGATCCGGTACGGATTTCATACCCGGGAGAAGGGGTGATGCTGATATCTGCGGTAAGGTTGGAACCTGAAACGGTATAGGACTGGGAAACAGATGGTGTTCCCGCAACGGCGATGAAGTTGGGAAGCGTGGTGACAGACACCGAGATCAGAGGAGAAGAATTAGAATTGATCGTGAAACTTGAGGGCGTAGAGGTTCCGCCTCCGGGAGCAGGGTTCACGACTGTGACACTGGCGGAACCGGCAGTGGCGATATCAGCAGAAGTGATCGTGGCTGTGAGTGTCGTGCTGTTTACGTAGGTAGTGGTTCTATCGCTTCCATTCCATTGAACTGTCGATCCGGCGAAAAAATCACTGCCGGTTACCGTGATAATAAATGAGGAGCCGCCGGCTGAAGCACTTGACGGGGAAATGGAAGAAAGTACGGGCGCCGGATAGTTCAGGGTCGTACTGTTCGGATTGTTGGTTGCTGTAGTGGTGTTGTACAACATCCCGGTCGACGTGTATTCGTATGCACGTAAATAATAGGTCTGTCCGGGCGAAAGATTCGATACCGTGGCGGAGGTGGATGTGCCGGTCGATACTACTTGCTCTCCGGAACCCGAATAGGTCGCGTTTGGAGTATAGGTGACACCGCTCACCGGATCAGCGAACGAGTTGGTCGTATTGATCTTCACCAGCCGTCCGTCCCCGTTGCCGGAAGTCCAGGAAGCGTTAATCGTCGTGGCCGTAGTCGTGTTGAAGGTGATGTCACTTGCCTGTGTGGTCGGAGGTGCGCCGGATGCGGGCACTACGGAAGCCCATGTTGTTCCTACCCGGATGGCGTCAACAACGGTCTGGACAGAAGTTGTTGCGCTGCCCTGACGAAGGCCTACGGCAGAAATCGCGTCCGTTCCGTTGGTGGTGCTGTTTGACACCTCTGCAGTACCTGCAGACACTTCCGTCGAAGGCATTCCGGTCAAAACCCACATGGAAACCGGATCGGCGGTAGTACCGGTGACAATCGTGTATTTCAGGACGATGAGATAGGTCGTATTGCGTGAAAAATTGGTTATTCCATAAGTAGCGGTGGACGTGTTACTCAGTCCGAAATTCACATTGCCACTGACAATACGCGCAAACACGCGAGCGGAATATGCCGTCCATGAAGCGCCGCCCGGACTTCCTAAATGGAAAAAGTAATCGCCGGTTTTAGCAGTGGCGGGATCGGTCACGTTGACTAAAAAAGATGCGTA
>JBJOMA010000104.1:0-5914 GCA_046052625.1 Bacteroidota bacterium | reverse complement strand
TTGATGGCCCGTAAAAAGTAGTTGAGCAACCCTTGCCCCGTAGCTGCATCGTCGAAGATATCGCCGGAAAGCGTGGCTTGCGCCGCCTTGTCGACGAAATGCCGGAGCCGCACCGCCGCATCCTCGTAACTTTCAAGGAAGAACGCGTACACGGCCGCATATCGCATCGGCAGTTGGGCCGGATTGAGGTCCCAGCCCTGGTAGAATCCGTTCCGAAGGGAATGTGTCGTATGGCCGAAGCACAGTTTCCATGCTCGGTGTACGACCGCTTTGTTTTCTTCCCGTTGCCGTTCGTTCAGTTCATCCCCTTTGTGCGGGCCGATCGGCATTACGTTCGTGGCACCGTCGGACAGGAAGATGCCGGTACCGGCAAGGGCGACCTTGGTCATGTGATGGGCGAAGTCGCAGACCGGATGATCCATCGTCTGATAACGGGCAGTGATGTTGCAAGAGGCGGTGTAATCGTATGTGCCGAAATGAGCTGCGATACAGCGGCCTTCGCCGGCCTGTATCAACCCTCGCAGAGGATTGCGGCCCTCGCTGTCCATCACGGCCTGAGTGGCTTCGACCATCATCTCCATCTTTAGCGAACCCTCCGGCATCTTGAATTCCTGTTCGATGATCTTGAAGAATCGGACGAGTGCCGTGACCTGCTCCGGTATGGTCACTTTGGGCAACATGACTACGAAGTTGTCCGGTAGTTTTCCTGCAGTGACCGACAGTAGCTCTGTCAGGAACAGGTCCAACGTCCGTACGCCCCGCTGCTTCAGGTCTTCGGTGAACGGCTTGATCCGGATGCCGATGAAAGGAGGCAATGTGCCATCGCGCATGCCCTTGGCGACTTCCTGTGCTGCCTGAAGCGCCGTCCGGTCTTCTTCGTCGTCGGGACGGTTTCCGAAACCGTCCTCGAAATCGATACGGAAGTCCTCGACCGCTTCACGTTCTAGTTTTGCGATCACTTTCCGGTAAACCGTGAACGGTAGCCAGGCCGGATGTTTCTTCCTTTCGGATTCGCTCATCTTTTCCAGTTGTACGGTCAGAGCCAGCACTTCATCCGGTGCAGTGGGTAATTGTTCGTATCCGCTAAGTTCGATGACCCGCGCCAGCTCCGTGAAATCGGATGCATTGGTGCGCAGGCTCCTCAAAGCGATTTCTCCCATCTTACGGACAGAATCCGACTTGAAAAGATTCGCACCGCCATAAACGGTATGAACCGGTTGCCGGTCGGCACGGTCGCCGGGATAGGTTTTCTGGAAGGCAAGATTCGCTGTACGCAAATCCTCAAGAATCGCGTCCCGTTGACGCTCTCCGATGATGGTTTTCATGATCAATGTTTCTTGTTACAGATCAGCTTCCGCGGTACGTGGAATAGCCGAACGGATTCAGCAGCAAAGGTACGTGATGATGCCGTGCATCTTTCAGTTCGAAGACGACTTCTACGAAGGGATGGAAGCAGGCCGTATTGCGCTGCTTGAAATAATCACCGGTAGCGAAATGCAGCCGGTAGGTTCCGGGTTCAAGGCTGTTTTCGTCGGACAGAAGTCCGGGAATACGGCCGTCGTTATTCGTCGAGCCGACGGCTACCTCCGTCCAATGTCCCTGCGCCGTCATCCGGCTCAAGGTGACAGCGACGCCTGCGGCAGGTGTTCCGGCGGATGTGTCCAGTATGTGCGTGGTGATCTGGCTCATGCAAGCAGTTTTTTCAATCGTAGTGTGGTGATCTTATGCTGTTCGGCAGCGGCATTCATCAGCTCCGTAGTACGGTCGTTGCCGATCCGTTGTTCCAGCAGTCGCAGCATCTCATCGGCCGATTTTCCCGTTGCGCAGACAATGAAGATGAATCCGAAACGTTTTTCATATTCCTCGTTGCGTCTTTTCAACGACTGCAGCAGTTCGTCAGAAGCAGTCTCGACGGATGCCTGCTCAGCGCCCGCCAGATGACGGGTAGTGGCAAACCGGCTTCGCAGTGCTTCAAGATCTCCGATTTTCGGGTGATGACTGAAGGCTTCCAGCCAGTCCTTTTCCTTGCACGACGACCACGCCGCATCCGAGGCATGGAAGACGGCCAGTTCGGATCCGAAGGGTGCAAAGCGCATCATTTCAGAAACCCATACAGAGGCGCCGCAACAAGCGGAAAGTTCTCGTTGCAGTTCCGTATTTGAAAGTGAGTTCAGTCGGTCCAATTCCATTGCAGGTCCGGTTTGGATTATCGGACAATGTTTCCAAAGAGCCGCATGCGGCTAACGCCTCCGTCCGGATAGATGGAAAGCCGTACATGTGTCATTTTACCGTGTGGAAGGAGTTCTTTTACAAAGAGATGTTCGTGATCGGCCTGAAGTTTTTGTTTGGGCAGGATTTCCATCCAGTCGACCTTACCGTCAAGTATGTAGGATTCATTGTCACTACTGACCGAACAGCCTTCCAGCGAGCAGCTGTCGGGATAATTACCTTTGAAATGGCAGGTGTCGATCAGTATCTGCTTCAAGGTTCCCGGATGTGCCAGCCGTACGATCACCCAGTCGCGGTTGCCCGGCGTCCTGTTCCGCTTTGTTTCCCAACCGTCGCCCATGTTGATGCCTCTGCCCGGCATAAGCAGGTTGTCCATGTGGGAGAAAAACATGTCGTTGCAGAGGATAGACTTTGCACCATTGGTGGCTGCCGCCAGGTCGATCGTGTCCTCTTTGGTCACGTTGCTCCAGTCCTTTTTCACTTCGCCGTACACTTTCAATCGCGCCACACCGCCGTCCGGATAGATGTGCAACTTCACATGAGTGAAAAGCTGTTCGGAGTCACACTTGAAGAAATGCTGGCTTCCCGGGTTCAGTGCGGATTTTGGAAGTATCTCCTGCCAACGAATCTCCTCTGATTGCACTCGGTCTGCCGTAGGGTTCCCCTCGAGAAAACATGCTTCGATCGAAGCGAAGGGAGGATGATTGCCCAGGAAATGGTTGGTGTCGATGTCGAAACCCCGTATGATTCCGGGTGCGCCTAATTTCAATATGCACCAGTCATGTCCGGGAACTCTCTTTCTCCGAGATTCCCAGCCGTCCATCCACTTGCCACGATCGGTGTATTTGTCGGCGATGAAGATGCCCCGTCCCGGTTTGACCAGGTTGCCCATCTCCGCGAAGAAGTCGTCGGAGCAGGCGACGGCTTCAGCTCCAAGCCGTTCAGCTGCAAGATTGATCAGCCCGGCGAATGCCGGTGTCGTACTGTTCGGATCACTCATTTTCTGTTCAATATGGTCTTACCGGTATGTTGCAACGGGAACCCTCCGCGGTCATACACTTTCTTTCCTGATACCCAGGTCTCTTCCACAACGCCGTTCAGCAATTCGCCTTCGTACGGTGTCACTTTGTGACGGAATTTGATGATCGCCGGATTCGCTTTCATTTTCTTCGACGGGCTCCAGATCAACAGGTCCGCATCCGCGCCCACCGTGATTCGTCCTTTTGTCTTAAGGCCGAGGAAATCTGCAACAGCAGCACTCATCCAACGTGAAATGAGCTCTACTGGTATGTTCCTCTGGACAGCCAGCGTACACATGACCGGCAAGGTGAATTGTAGCGAGGCGATGCCGCCCCATGCTTCTTTCAAATTGCCGGTCTCTAATTCCTTCAAATCGGGTGGTGCCGGTGAATGGTCGGATACCACGAAGTCGATGGTTCCGTCGCAGACAGCATCCCAGAGCAGCCGGTTGTTTTCGCGCTCACGGATAGGAGGTGCGCACTTGAACCGGGTGTCACTTTCCGGAATACTTTCTGCAGCGAAGTAGAGGTAATGAGGACATGTTTCAACTGTCAGTGGCAGCCCTTCGTTTTTAGCCTCCCGGATCATTCCGATTGCCTCGGCGGAGGAAAGATGAACGATATGGGTGCGCACGCCGTATTTCCTGCACAATGCGATGAGGGATTTGATCGCTTCGTTCTCCCAGGAGGCGGGCCGTGAATGCAGCCAGGCAGGGTAGGAGTAGTTGTCCGTGTCCAGCTCCTTCTGTCCGGCATGTTTTTTCTCCAGTTCAGCATGCACCAGCAGCGGTACACCGTGTTCGGCGAGAAGCGGCAGTGACTTCTCCAGCTCTTTCAAGGATGTGTCAGGGAATTCATCGATTCCTGAATGGCATAGAAACACCTTGAATCCGAGGACACCTGCTTTTATGAGAGGCCCTATTTCCTTGCTGTTCCCGGGGACGATACCGCCCCAGAAGCCGCAGTTTACATGTAATTTCCCTTCAGCGGACTTCAGTTTTTCCTGTAAGGCCTTTATTGAAGTGGTGACAGGGCTCGAGTTGAGCGGCATATCCACCAGCGTAGTGATACCTCCGGCAGCTGCTGCCTGTGTCGCCGTCTCAAATCCTTCCCAGTCGGTCCTGCCAGGTTCGTTGATGTGCACATGGCAATCAATCAGTCCGGGCATGATGTAGGAATCGCCATAATCAATTACCGACTGCTCTTTCGTAGCCGCCAATTTTTCACGGAGTATGCCGGCGATCTTACCGTCTTCCAACAGCAGCGTAGCTGCTATCGTTTCTTCCGGCAGGACGACGTGCTTGCTGTATATGGCGATCCGTTGACTCATGGTTCAGTTTTCTATGGGAGCTCCCTGGCTGATCCAGTCACCGATCATATTTCGCTCTGCTTCGGTCATGCCGGTTTTGTTTCCCTGAGGCATGGAATGAGTCTGAACTACGCGAAGCAGTATCTTGTCAGTCATGCGCTTGATCTGTTCCGGGGTTTCAAATACTACTCCGTTGGGTGCGGTCTTCTGGCTTTCATCTGTCGGTTGTGTGGCATGACAACTGGTACAGTGTTTTTTGAAAAGAGGGTCTACGTCAGCGAATGTAAGGCGGTTTGCGGAGCTCTTCGACTTTGACGGTGCGGTAACTATCAACAGCGCCAGCAGGCCTATGAAACCGATGATCAGCAGATAGGTCGAACGGAATCCCTGCTCGTAACGATTGATGTAATGACGGATTGCCACACTGACAAGCGTAAGCCCCGCGAGTATTGCCCAGTTCCAACCGTTTCCAAACGTCACCGGAAAGTGATTGCTGATCATCACAAACAACACCGGTAAGGTCATGTAATTGTTGTGCAGGGAACGGAGTCCTGCGTATTTACCCAGCTCGGCATCCGGGATCTTGCCTGCTTTTGCAGCCCGCACCAGCGCTTTCTGGGAGGGGATGATTACGAAAAACACATTGCCTGCCATGCAGGTTCCCAGAATGGCGCCGACGTGGATGAAGGCTGCGCGACCGCTCAGTCGTTCCGACAGGAACCACGCCATTGCTGTGATGATCAGAAAGCCCGTTATCGCAAAGGCGGATTTTTTCCGGATGAGCGGTGTGCGGCAGAGGAAATCATAGACGATCCATCCGGTCAGCAGGGAGCCGATACCCGTCAAGATCGCTTCCGAGGATGAAATTGCGGATACGGATGGGTCTGTCATGTAACTGCCTGCATTCAAATAGTAGACGAGCATCAGCAACAGGATGCCTGTAAGCCAAGTGAAATAAGCCTCGTATTTGAACCAGTGCAGTTTTTCGGGAAGTCGCTCCGGTGCGACTTTGTATTTTTCTACATAGTAAAATCCGCCGCCGTGGATCGCCCACAGGTTGCCGGCCAGTTCATCGCGCAATCCTTTTGTCCGGTTCAGGCTGTTCTCTAAAAAAATGAAATAGAAAGAGGCCCCTATCCATGCGATGCCGACCACGATATGCGCCCACCGCACGATCAGATGGGTCCAGTCGAGCAGGTGAGCGCTCCAGCCCAGACGATCCGCTCCGGCATAGATTCCATAGCAACCGGCGGCAAGGATGATCAGTGCGATGAGGACACGCTTGTATCCCTGCAGGTCACTCAGCAGTTCCTCCAGTTCGTCCGAATGCCTGTTCTCTAAGGTTTTTTTTTCCGGA
>JBJOMA010000103.1:0-10719 GCA_046052625.1 Bacteroidota bacterium | reverse complement strand
TGGTTGGGAATGGATGACGGTACGCGCGCGCTACCGGAGAATTTCATGTCGAGCGAAGAACTGAAACAGGCATCCACAGCTGAAAAAGTGGAAGCATCCAAGCAGCTGCCCAACGATTGGTCGACGGATTCGAAGGCATCATCTCCGTTGGCTCAGAACCACCAGTTCAGCTTCGGCGATGTGAAGCACATCGGTAACGACCAACTGGGCTTCATAGGAGCAGTAACCTATTCCAATTCTCTTCGCACCATCGAATCCGAGCGTTCAGACTTCGATTTCGACGGGCAACAGAATTTCGATTACCAGGACCGTCAGTACCGTGAAAATGTGTTCTGGGGTGCATTGCTGAATACCGTCTACAAGATCGGAAACCACTCGAAGTTGTCCTTCAAAAACATCTATAGCGTTAACGCAAACGACCAGGTCATCCGTCGCCACGGTTTCGATCTGGAGAACGCCCAGGAGATCGATGCGACTGCACTGTGGTATTCCTCCACCGCTTTTTTGAATTCAGTGCTCAGCGGTGACCACGTCGTCAATGAACGGGGATTACGTTTCACCTGGAATGTCGGCTATTCCAACCTGGCACAAAGCACCCCGGATCTTCGGCGCAGTCTATATTACAGGGATGCAAACGCAGGTGCGGAAGACACCTCCTACTACGCGTATGTCCCTTTCGGAACGGCATCTCCGAACTACGCCGGTAAATTCTATTCGACATTGAATGAGAACAACCGTTTCGGCGATGCATCTGTAATCGTTCCGCTTGGAAAAACAGGTAAAAACCACAACCTGAAAGCCGGGGTCTTCGAACAGCAGAAAGAACGGACCTTCGATGCACGCGTGTTGGGTTACGTGGTCACGAATGCCGGACGTTTCGACTGGAACTACCTGCATGAACCGATAAACAATCTTTTCACTGCGGAGCATATGGGCCAGGACGGATTCAGGATCGATGAAATAACAAATCCCTCCGACCGGTATACGGCATCTAGCGCATTGCATGCCGGTTATCTGATGTCGGACAACCGTATGGGATCCAAGTCCAGAGTCGTCTGGGGGGTACGTGTAGAGAACTTCCTCCAGGAGTTACATTCCTTCGGATACAGCAACGATGCAATCGATGTAGTTACGAATGTAACCGATGTGTTACCGTCCGTCAACTATACCTATGCCTTAACGGAAAAGGCAAACCTTCGCTTTGCGGCATCCCGCACTGTCGCGCGACCGGAGTTCCGTGAACTCGCCCCGTTCGCCTTCTATGATTTTATCACTGCAACGTCGGTGGCCGGTAACAGTGCTATTCGCCGGACCAACATCACCAACTTGGATATACGGTCCGAATACTTCCCGGGTTCCGGGCAACTTCTATCCTTTTCTGTATTCTACAAAGACTTCAAACATCCGATCGAGCCGGTGGTTGAAAGTTCAGGTGCCGGATCCCGAAGGATCAGTTTCCAGAACGCGAACCGTGGCACCTTGTTCGGTCTTGAAACCGAGTGGCGTAAAAAACTGGATTTCTTAGGAAAACGGATCAATTGGAGCCAGTGGGAGAACCTATCCGTCTACGGTAATCTTTCACTCATGAAGTCCACAGTTGACGTTTCCAATGATGCCCGTTCATCCGGAAATCGTCCGATGCAGGGCCAATCTCCATACGTGATCAATGCCGGCTTTCAATATTTAAACCAGAAAAGCGGTATCGGTTTCAACTTGATTTACAACCGTATAGGCACCCGAATTTTCCAGGTTGGAAACCAAGGTTATCTCAGTATCCTGGAGGCGCCAAGAAACCTCATTGACTTGCAGTTAAGCAAACGTATTTTCGAAAAAGGAGAAATCCGTCTGAATGTGAACGACCTGCTGAACCAATCGGCGGTGTTTTATCAGGATCAGAATGGAAATAACCGCTACGATGAATCCGCTGACTCCCGACTTTCCTCTACTCTGACAGGAACCAACGTTTCAGCCTCGATTTCATACAAGTTCTGACCTTTTGTTAATACTGATGTTAATTACCGTTAACATTTAATATTGGCTTAACATTCAGGGTGCATTGCCTTAACGCGGAGGTGGTTATTTTGTAACATACCATTCACCCAACAAGGCATGACAAAACAACTTATTAAATCAATAACGGCAGCTTTGCTATTGGTTGCCTGTATTCCCGTTTATGCCCAAGACGTGGAAATGAATCCGATGGACACCCTCACCAGTCATGTTGCCGGCATTCGCCAGGAGCTTGATCTGGTCAAGCGGGTCAAGATCAACGGTTATGTCCAGGCCCAGTTCCAACTGGCGGATTCGGCAGGACAAAGCTCCTTCAACGGCGGAAATTTCGCTCCCGGCGATAAGGCCCGTTTCATGATCCGTCGTGGTCGACTCCGTGTGCAATACGATTCCCAACTCGACGAACGTGGCATCTCCCTCGGGCAAGTCATGTATCAGCTGGATTTCACAGAGCGAGGTGTCCGACTCATGGATGCATATGTAAAACTCTCCGAACGCAAGTTGGGATGGTTTGCGCTGACCATGGGAATCCAGAACCGGATGTTCGGTTTCGAAATGCCGCAAAGCTCCGGTGTCCGGGAAACCCCGGAACGCGGACGGATGTCACAGATCCTTTTCCCGAACGAGCGTGACCTTGGCGCCATGTTAACGGTTAATCCGCACAAATTCTCCCGGCTGCACTCGCTTCGTCTCGACCTGATGATGGTGAACGGCAACTCCTCGCCTCCTGTGACTTCCTTACGTAATACGTCAGGATCCTACCAACTGTTGGGCGATGTAAGCGAAACCGATTCGAAGAAGGATTTCATCGGTCGATTCAGCTTCAATCATTCCAACAAGGAAGAAACCGTCAAGTTCGGCATCGGAACATCTTATTATAAAGGCGGATGGCGGATCGATACCGTCAATGCGTTTGAAACTGCACGAGACGACAACGGTATTCTCGGTTACAAGAAAGTCACGTTGAAGGACGACCAGAAAGCACTTGCCATCGTAGATCGCGGGTACTCGCACCGTGAATATTACGGCGGAGACGCCCAGCTGAGTGTGGAATGGTCTCCCGGTGTCACCACCTTGCGTGCTGAATACATCCAGGGATTTCAGCCCGGCTCTTCATCGAGCAGTAACAGCTTCAACTCCACCTATACAGGACTCTCAGATGTCTACACCCGTCCTTTCAACGGCGCCTATTTCTATTTCCTTCAGAACATTCTCGAGACACCGCTGCAGACAGTCGTGAAGTACGACTGGTTCGACCCCAATACCGATGTAAGTGGGGATGAAATCGGCAAGGCTGTTGGAAACGGACTCTCTAAAACAGGAGCAGGTGATGTGAAATTCAGCACATTAGGTGTGGGACTCGTGTACCGGTGGGAATCCACCACACGCATCATGGCTTACTACGATTTCGTAACCAACGAAACCTCCTCCAACCTGAGCGGCTACGGAAAAGACATCCGTGACAACCAGTTCACCTTACGTCTGCAGGTCCGCTTCTGATTAATTTGACAACTGAAAAGCACAACATATCCAACCATGAAAAAAATCCTTTCCCTGGTCGTCGTCGCGACCGTATTGCTTAATCTTGCCACTGCCCAGAAAGTGACATTGAAAGGAAGTGACACAGTACTTCCACTTGCACAAAAAGAAGCAGAACGCTACATGAAAGCCAATGCTAACAAACCTGTCACAGTAGTGGGCGGCGGATCCGGAGTGGGAGTCGCGGCATTGATGGACGGCACTACGGACATCGCAATGTCGTCGAGAAAACTGAAGATGGACGAGAAGTTAAAGCTTCAGGATGCAGGAAAAGCAGTCAAGGAAGTGATCATCTGCTACGACGCTCTTTCCATCATCGTACATCCGGCAAACAAGGTCAGCCAGCTTACACGCGAGCAGATAGAGGGAATCTATACAGGAAAGATCAAGAACTGGAAGGAAGTCGGTGGCGCTGACATGACAATCGTCGCCTACGCCCGCGAAACCAGCTCCGGCACCTATGAATTCTTCAAGGAGTTCGTAATGAACCGTAAGAATTACGCCAGCTCAGTGCTGAACATGCCGGCAACCGGAGCCATCATCCAGTCAGTAAGCCAGACCAAGGGGGCTATCGGCTATGTAGGAATGGCGTACGTGAACAGCGAAGTAAAAGACCTTAAGGTATCCTATGACAAGGGAAAGACGTATGTCGGAGCATCCAAGCAGTCGGCCATGGACCGTACTTACCCGATTGTCCGTCCCTTGTTCTTTTATTATCCCAATAACAAAGAAGCGATGGTCAAGAGTTTCATCAATTATGTACTTTCGGCTGACGGGCAGAAGACGGTAGATGAGATCGGCTACATACCGCTTAAGAAGTAATATTGCATTTATACGTGAAACGTTTCCTACGGGATTTTTCCGAGCGATTCATTGAAGGAATCCTAACGATGAGCGGTGCGGTCACTTCCCTGACCGTACTGCTCATTGTGCTTTTCCTTTTCAGGGAGGGGCTATCCTTGTTCAATACGTCACCCGTCGCTGAAGGTACCGTAATAGCCGTTAACCGGAACAACCCTGTCAAACAGTTGAATCCGGGAAAGATCAAGGACATCTTCGACCAGAACATCACCCATTGGAGTGAGCTTGGCGGGCCCAATCAGGATATTCTTATTGTAACTGTCAACGACCTCGGTAATTATTACAGTGAAGAGGAACTTGGAGCGAATTTCGAATTCCTGCCGGAGAAATTCAGCAGGCTGATAGACAGTTTGCCGAATATCATCGCCGTACTCAACCGCAGCTATCTGGCCAAGGACTTCAAAGGGCGGGAGCTGGAAGTAGACAAGAACAATCTGCCGCAATTCATTGCAGGAAAGCAGTGGTTTCCGACGGCAGAACCGGCTGTTCAACTTGGCGTCTTGCCGCTGATTCTCGGCACACTTCTCGTGTCATTCTTCGCCATCCTTTTCGCGCTTCCTGTCGGATTGGCTACTGCCATCTATATGGCCGAAATCGCCGATGAGCGTATCCGAAAAGTACTGAAGCCGGTCATTGAACTGCTTGCCGGTATTCCAAGTGTCGTTTACGGATTTTTCGGTCTGATCATCGTCGTACCGCTGATACACGACCTGTTCGACCTTCCGGTCGGCGAAACGGCCTTGGCAGGTTCGGTAGTCCTGGCCATAATGGCCTTGCCGACAATCATCACTGTATCGGAAGATGCCATGCGAAATACACCCAGAGCCATGCGGGAGGCCTCGCTTGCACTAGGAGCCAACAAATGGCAGACCATCAACCGGGTAGTACTTCCCTATTCGCTTTCCGGGATTTCCGCTGCCGCAATACTGGGTATCGGTCGTGCCATCGGTGAAACGATGGCCGTATTGATGGTCACCGGAAATGCAGCGGTGATCCCTACTTCCTTGCTGCAGCCTGTACGGACGATTCCTGCTACGATCGCTGCTGAACTGGGTGAATCACCCGCAGGCGGTGTTCACTACAAGGCGCTCTTCGCACTGGGGTGCATTCTCTTCATCATCACACTGCTGATCAACATCTGGGTGGAACGTATTTCCGCAAAACGAAAATTCAAGAAATGAGCCTTTTAGACAAGAACATCCGTCAGACCATCGCTTTCTGGACCTTGCGCCTGTTGGGATGGAGTGTCGTGGGTTTGCTGGGCATCATCCTGTACTTCATCGTTTCCCGCGGCTGGAAGATGCTCAGTTGGGAGTTCCTCACCGCCATGCCTGAAGAAGGTATGACCAAAGGAGGAATCTATCCGGCCATCATTGGAACGTTCTGCCTGGTGGGCGGTTCGATGCTATTCGCCTTTCCGATCGGTGTGCTTGCAGGAATTTACATGAACGAATACATGAAAGACGGGGTGCTGAAGCGATTCATCAAACTGATGACGAGTAATCTGGCGGGGATCCCCTCCATCGTATTCGGCCTCTTCGGGATGGCTGTATTCGTGAAAGGTCTTGATTTCGGCGATTCCATCCTTGCAGGATCGCTTACGCTTGGGTTACTGGCATTGCCAGTGGTCATCCGTGTTACGGAAGAAGCACTTCTGGCTGTCGATAACACTTTCCGGCACGGCAGTCTGGCATTAGGAGCGACGCGACTTCAGACCATCCGGAAAGTCGTGCTTCCGATCGCTGCGCCCAACATCGTCACCGGACTGATCCTGTCTATCGGACGGGTATCCGGTGAAACCGCTCCCATCCTCTTCACGGTGGCCGCCTACTTCCTGCCTCAACTTCCCACCTCGGTCTTCGACCAGGTGATGGCATTGCCGTATCACCTGTATGTCATCTCAACCAGCGGCACCGACATCACCGCATCCCGGGACATGGCTTACGGAACAGCCCTTGTACTGGTGCTGATCGTACTGGTCCTAAATCTGCTGGCTAATCTGCTTAGAAGGTTTTTCAGCAAGCGAGTAAAAATGAACTGATCGATTCGACATGATCAAGACAAACAACGTACATCTCTATTACGGTGACTTCCATGCACTGAAAGGCATCAACATGGATATTGCAGCCAATACGGTGACCGCGCTTATCGGTCCGTCCGGCTGTGGAAAATCGACCTATCTGCGGCTCTTCAACAGGATGAATGACCTGATAGACAATGTCCGTATCGAGGGGGACGTCTTGCTGGAGGGACGTGACATCTACAGCAAGCAGATCGGTATGCGTATCGACGAGCTGCGTAAACGTGTGGGGATGGTCTTCCAGAAGCCTAATCCGTTTCCGAAATCCATTTTCGAAAATGTAGCCTACGGATTGCGTGTAAACGGGATCACGGACCGGGATTTCATCGAAGACCGCGTAGAGACCTCCTTGAAGCAAGCTGCGCTCTGGAACGAAGTAAAAGACAAACTGAAGAAATCCGCTTTCGAACTTTCGGGGGGACAGCAGCAGCGGTTGTGCATCGCGCGTGCGCTGGCCAACGAGCCCGCCGTCCTGCTGATGGATGAACCGGCTTCCGCATTGGATCCGATCTCCACGTCAAAGATCGAAGAGCTGATCTATGAACTGAAAAACAAATACACGATCATCATCGTTACTCATAACATGCAACAGGCCGGAAGGGTCAGCGACAAGACGGCTTTTTTCTATCTTGGAGAGCTGATCGAATACGATGATACACCCGTCATCTTCACAAATCCGAACAACCGGCAGACGCAAGCATACGTGACCGGGCGTTTCGGATGATCCAATAATTCATTGACAATCCACTTCCCCAATTGCCTCAAGTTATCCTACTCCCATGACCCATCTGGATGTCGAACTCAACCGACTGAAAAGCGAAGCCGTAGAAATGTTCGAGCTGGTGATCTCCCAGCTGCGAAAAGCGAACATCTCCCTCATCGATTTTGATAAAGATCTCGCCCGCGAAGTCAATTTCACGGAAAAGCGGATCAATTCGCTGGAGTTGAAGATCGACAAGGATTGCGAGAATATTTTTGCGCTTTTCAACCCGGTCGCCATCGACCTTCGGTTCGTACTGGCTGTCCTGAAAATAAATTACAATCTGGAGCGGATCGGCGATATCGCCGACGGGATTGCGCGTTATGTGATAGAAGCGAAAACCCCCTTTTCCGAAGAGGTGGTGGAAGCGACAAGACTGGATCCGATGTTCCTTACAGCCATTGAAATGTTGGAGGACGTACAGAATGCTTTTTTAAATGAGGACGCAAAAGCTGCAAGGAGTGTTTTTCAAAAAGACGACCTCTTGGATGAAATCAACAGTGCAGCGAACAAAGCCATTGAAGGACTTGTCCGCGCAGATCCCGATAACATCTCCCCTGCATTACACGTACTTTCTTCTATTCGGAAACTGGAGCGCACGGGCGACCAGGTGAAGAACATCGCTGAAGAAATCATTTTCTACCTGGAAGCCAAGGTATTGAAGCATTTGGAGAAATAGGGATTAGTGGCTAGTTGTTAGTGGTTGGTTATCAGCTATCGCTTTCCTGATGGTACGGATCAGCCGGGGTCCTTCGTAGACGAAACCGGTATACAATTGTACCAATGAAGCCCCGGCTTTCAGCTTCTCCAATGCGTCTTTTTCGGAATGAATTCCGCCGACGCCGATGATGGCAAAGCGCCCTTGAGATTTCTGACTGATATAACGTATGACAGCGGTTGAGCGGTCGGTCAGGGGTTTTCCGCTAAGTCCACCGGCTCCGATCGCCTCCAATTGAGCGGCTGGCGTCTTAAGTCCTCGCCTTTCTATCGTCGTATTAGCCGCGATGATACCGGCACAACCTGTCTCGAGAACGACATCCACAGCATCATCCAGTTGAGCGTCAGAAAGGTCAGGAGCGATTTTAAGGAACACCGGTCGAGTCGATAATCTGTGGGTAACTGCTAATTCCTGATTCACGTGCTGCAGCCGATTGAGTATCTCCTTCAGCGGTCCTTTTTCCTGCAGCTCCCGTAGACCGGGTGTATTCGGCGAACTGACATTGACTACGAAATAATCCACGTACGGGAACAGCGGACGGAAGCATTTTTCGTAATCGGAATAGGCCGCTTCGTTCGGGGTTGTTTTATTCTTTCCGATGTTACCACCGATCACGATCCCATCGTGGTGTCTACGAAGTCGCGAGACCATCTTTTCAACCCCTTCGTTGTTGAAGCCCATCCGATTGATCAATGCCTGATCGACGGGTAACCGAAACAGCCTCGGACGAGGATTACCCGGTTGCGGCAGCGGAGTGACCGTACCGACCTCGATGAAGCCGAAGCCCAAAGCCCCCAATGCGCGGATATGTTTGGCGTCCTTGTCGAGACCAGCAGCCAATCCGACCCTGTTTGGAAAACGCAGCCCGGCGATTTCGAAGCTCTCGCCGGGTTGATTCCGGTTCATTCTGCGGATGATTTTTGTTAAACCGGGGGTTGATTCAACGATACTTAAAATGTTGAATATCAAGCTGTGGGCCATTTCCGGCTTAAGCATAAAAAGAAGTGGGCGAAGAAGGCGGCGGTACAACATCGCACGGCGAATGTACAAAAGCGCCTTGTTGATTCTAACCCAAACATGAGTCAGTACTTGAATTGCACAGGTAAGTATCTTTAGGTTCCGTTATGTCCGACTCCACTCACTCCAATAAATCACTTTCTGAAGTCCACCAGTCGGTAGACACGACAATGCCGCACCTGACGGGTTTCAAGCGGCTCTTCGCCTTTTTAGGTCCGGCCTATCTCGTGAGTGTAGGATATATGGATCCGGGCAACTGGGCTACTGACATCGCCGGCGGAAGCCGATACGGTTACACACTCATCTGGGTGTTACTCATGTCCAACCTGATGGCGGTGCTTCTGCAAAGTCTGAGCGCTCGGCTGGGCATTGTCAGCGGCAACGATCTGGCACAGGCATCGCGCGAAACGTATTCCCGTCCGGTCAACCTCTTTCTGTATGTCCTGGCTGAAATCGCCATCGCTGCGACAGATCTTGCAGAAGTCCTTGGAATGGCCATCGGCATCCAGTTGCTGACCGGTCTGCCGCTGATCTGGGGTGTTTGCATCACGGTGCTGGACACTTTTCTGCTCCTCTTCCTGATCAACTATGGGATGAGAAGAATCGAGGCTTTCATCGTGTGCCTGATCGGACTTATCGGTGTCGCCTTCCTGATTGAAATGATCATCGCCCAGCCGATCGGAGCGGAAATCGTCCAAGGCTTCATCCCTTCCCTTCCTGACGACACAGCGTTGTATATCGCCATCGGCATCATCGGTGCCACCGTAATGCCGCACAACCTGTACCTGCACTCATCACTTGTGCAGACCCGTAAGATCGAAAGCACCCCTTCTTCTATCCGACGTTCATTGCGGTTCAACCTGATCGATTCTGTCATCGCCCTGAACCTCGCTTTCTTTGTAAACGCGGCGATCCTCATTCTGGCTGCAGCCGCTTTTTACCGGAACGGGCTCTTCGAAGTCGCGGATATCCGGGATGCACATGAGTTCCTGGAACCGTTGCTTGGAAACCGGCTGGCTCCGATCCTGTTTGCAGTAGCGCTGATCGCTGCGGGTCAGAGTTCCACTATCACCGGTACGCTGGCAGGCCAGATCGTTATGGAGGGATACCTGAACTTACGTATCGCACCCTGGATCCGGCGACTGCTTACGCGTCTGATCGCCATCATTCCTGCACTGCTGACGATCATCTATTTCGGAGAAGAAGCCACCGGTCGACTGTTGGTTCTTTCGCAGGTGATCCTTTCCCTTCAACTGGGATTCGCAGTCATTCCCTTGATCCACTTCGTCAGCGACCGCAGCAGAATGGGGGAATTCACCATTCCCGGTTGGGTAAAGCTGCTTTCTTGGACCAGTGCCCTTGTGATCGTGGGCCTTAATGCCCGGCTTGTGACCGAGCATCTGTACGAGTGGATCGGTTCCGGTCTTCATCCGGTACTGATCGGTTTCGTGGTTCTTCCGATTGCCGCGGTTATCGGGCTGTTATTGATATACATCACCTTCAAGCCGGTATTTGGTCGAACCCGCAAGCCTCAGAAACAGATTACGCACAGGGAGACGGAACCGATGATAGCCATCGAGCACGAGGCCTACAGGAAGATCGCCGTGGCGATCGATTTCTCCTCGAAAGACATGACGACCATTTCGGCCGCTCTGACCCAGGGAGGAACATCCGCAGAATACCTGTTGATCCATGTGTTGGAATCACCGGGGGCGATGATGATGTCGCACGAAA
>JBJOMA010000102.1:0-9702 GCA_046052625.1 Bacteroidota bacterium | reverse complement strand
CGAAAGGTCGAAGATTATTTTGCCGATATGGCTTGAACCATGAAGCCGATTCTCGAAGTAAAAGGAGTATCCAAAAAATTCCGAATCCATCACGACAGGCATCCGTACCTGAGTATGCGCGATAAGATCACCTCGTTGTTTAGAGGCGACATGGGCGGAGAGAATGAGGACTTCTGGGCCCTTAACAATATTAGCTTCGATGTCCAACCGGGTGAGTCGATCGGGATCATCGGGAAAAACGGTGCAGGTAAATCGACTTTACTAAAGATCCTTTCAAAGATCACTCCTCCGAGTTCCGGTAGGATCATTGCCCGGGGCCGCATAGCCAGTCTGCTTGAAGTGGGCACCGGGTTCCATGCCGAACTGACCGGCAAGGAGAACGTCTACCTCAACGGATCGATACTTGGTATGAGACGGAAAGAAATCGACTCTAAGTTCGATGAGATTGTCGATTTCTCCGGCGTGGAGAAATTCCTTGATACTCCGCTGAAACATTACTCCAGCGGCATGCAGCTTCGCCTTGCTTTCGCCGTCGCGGCATTCCTCGAGCCCGAAATCCTGATCATCGACGAAGTGTTAGCAGTCGGAGATGCCGAGTTCCAGAAAAAATGCATCGGTAAGATGGATGAGATCAGTCACTCGCAAGGCAGGACCATCCTCTTCGTTAGCCACAATATGGGCGCAATACGCAACCTGTGCAGCAAGAGTATTTACTTGCGCAAGGGAGAGCTTTGTGATATAGGGGAATCGGAACAGGTCATTCAGAAGTACCTGAATGAATCTGTGCTGGAGTCGAAAACAAAACGCCACTACATTCTTTCAAGGGACGGCAGCTTCCGATTGAAGCTTCCTTACTGGGTGAATGATGAGGGAAACGAGGTGCAAACTTACCAGTTCGGAAGCCATTACCGTCTTCGGTTTGAATTTGAATTCCTGAAGCCGGTGCGCTCGGTCAATCCGGGATTTGCAGTTCTCAATCGTGACGGTTCACGCATCTTCACATCGCACATGATTGATGATCCCGGTTGTCCGCTTCCGGAAAATCTCACCGGAAAAGTGTTAATTGATACCGACTTGGATCTTCCCGAACTTGAGCCGGGACGGTACCAGGTGATTTTCGGTGTTGCCGACGAACATAACAACACCTTTGTGAATCCGAATGAGGAAACTGAAGTGGTGCTGGAAATTGCTCCTACCAACAAGATCAAGGACGGTGCTTTCGGATTACTCTGGCATACCAGCAAGTGGTCGGTTAATCGATAAGTATCGCCATCGGGAGCTTTTCTTGGAATTTCGTCCTTGAAACAGTAAATCATAGGCTTTTTCTTTTCGCTCTGATTTTCGCCGGAAAATACGCTGTTGAAGATTACAGTATAAACGAGTCGTTTTACCAACTTTTACCCTTGGTTTGCTGTCCTAAGGATTTTACTCGTCAACTATTCTTGAGGTTGGAATCGGAATAGGCTATATTAAAATAACCAAACCGACCTACTAATGGGATTTCCCGAGTTTTATGCCAACGAATTCGTTCCGAGAAACGACCGTCAGCAGAAGCTGATGGATGACTTCTGCCGACTTAGAAAAGTGTTCGGAATGCCACACCGGATCGCCTACCTGCGCGCTATTGTCAAAACGCGCCGTCAGGTCCGCTCTGTGTATCCGCCTGGATGGCATTTCTGAAAAAGCGAAGCCCCTTGGTCGTATGACCAAGGGGCTTCCCGGGCACCCCATGAACTTCAGCCGGTTTTCCGTTTTAGGGCCTCATTCATGACCATGGGCGAATAGGGTGGTGCCCGGAAGTTTCTCTTATCTGATCAGTATACGATGCTTACGTGTCCGACCCACTCGTAGTCTTTCCCTTCGATTCCTTTTCCTTTGATCTTGTAGACGTACGTGTCGGTTTGGCACTTCCTTCCTTTGTGATAGCCGTCCCAGAAGTCATTCATACCGTCGAATTTGCTGATCAGCAATCCCCAGCGGTCGAACACCCAGACTTCTATATCAGTCATGTTGGTGAATTCGGGCTTGAAGACGTCGTTCTTTCCGTCTCCGTTCGGCGTGAAACAGTTCGGTGCGTAAAGGGTCGAAGTAGGACGTACTTCGATGACTTTCTGTACCGTGTCCCTACAGCCGAACGAATTCACCGTTGAAAGGGTGATCGTATACGTACCGAGATCGCTATACATGTGTGTAGGATTCATGTTGGTATTGTCTGTCACCCCGTCACCGAAATTCCACTGGAAAGCCGAGTAGCCGGTGGAAAGGTTTGTGAATTGGACCAGCGGATTCAAATCGGTCGTATTGCCCGTCATGCTGAAGTCGGCGCCGGGTTCCGGAAACACCGTGACGAACCCCGGCTGTGATAGATGCGCCTGGCATCCGAAATTAGACACTACGCTCAAGGCGACGCTGAAATTTCCGGAGCTGGTATACGTATGACTGGGGTTTTCGTCCGTCGATACGACACCATCGCCGAAATCCCAGAGCCATCCGGTGATGATTCCGTCGGTAGAGACTGAAAGGTCGGACGGAGTGAACAGTACGGGACTGCAACCCTGAACACCGGTGGAGAAATCGACAACCGGTAAGCCATGGACTTGTGTTATTGAATTGAACGTGTTTGAACAGCCATGATCGGATACGGCTGTCAGTGTGGCCTGATAGGTGCCGGGTGACTGGAAAATATGATTAGGGTGAATGGCACTTGACTGTTGTCCGTCACCGAACACCCAGGCATACGAACTGATGGCACCCGACGTGATATTGGAAATATTGGAGAAGATGCTGCGATCGCCTATGCACACAGGGTTCACCGTGAATCCGGCTACCGGATTCGGATAGATCGTGATATTCAGGGAGGTGTTTCCGCTGCAACCGTAGCTGTTCGTCACAGATAATCCAACCGTCTGGATTCCTGCTGACAGGAACGTCTGCGTGAGCGTGGAATCGCTGCTCGTTGTTCCGTTGCTGAAGGTCCAGTTATATCCGGTAAGATCGGTTCCTGTTGCAGAAAGGTTGATCGGAGCTCCGACACAGGCGTTATTGGCGCTGATGACCGGCGCAGGCTGCTCATTGATTGTCAGTACCCGAATTGCGGTATCACGGCATCCGAATTCAGTTGTGATGAACAGGCGGGTTGTGTATTGTCCGGCCGAAGTGAACGTATGTGAAGGGTTCTGTGCAGTTGAAGCTCCGCCGTCTCCGAAGAACCAGACACTGCGGTCTATGATCCCGTCTTGCGAAACTGATTGGTTCGTTAACAGGATGGCGCTGTTTTCGCAGTTGCCGGTTGTCGTAAATGCAGCTTGCGGAAGTTCATAGACCTGCAATTGGCCGGTCGATTGAGCCGAACAGCCGGTAGCGGAAGTGACGGTCAGCATGGCCTGATAGCTGCCGGCATTTGTAAAGATAATCGTAGGATTGACCGAAGAGGTGGTCGTTCCGTTGCTGAAAATCCAGTTGCTTGTAACTGCACCCCCGCCGGAAACCGTACTGGTATTGATGAACTGCACCGGTGTTCCGAAGCAGACATTTTCAGAGGTGAAGGATACTTCCGGATTCGGATAGATATTCGTAGTCGACCGGATCGTGGCTATGCATCCTTGGTCGCTGACCGCAGTCAGTTCTACCGTATATGTACCGGCGCTGCCGTAGGTGTGTGCAGCCGTGGAGCCGCTGCCGACCGTATTGTCTCCGAAATCCCAGTTCCACACTGTAACCGTACCGCTGCTGATCGTGGAAAGATCCGTGAACGAAGTGGCGCTGTTCAGGCAGACATCCGGTGCCGTGAATGAAGGTGTCGGAAGCGGGTGGATCTGTACAGTTCCGTTGACCGTATCGCGGCATCCGTTTCCCGAGATGACAACAAGTGAAACCGGATATGTTCCGGCACCGCTATACGACCAGATAGGTTCGTTCAGGGTGGAATTGATCCCTCCGCCCAGATTCCAGGCGCTAAATGCGATGTTTCCTCCTTGTACCGTAGATGTGTTATCAAAGTTGACGGGACTGCCGGCGCAAGCCGCAGGTGCAGAGAAAGATGCTGTAGGTAGCGGGTAGGAGGTGATGGTACGCGTAGTGCTTTGCGTGCATCCGTAAACGGTTGTAGCCGTCAGTTGGATCGTATAATTACCTGCTGCTGCGTAGGTGTGCTGCGTTGCGTTGCCGGTTGTAACGGTTCCGTCTCCGAAATTCCAGCTATAAGCACTGATGTTTCCCCACGAGGAGGTGGACATGTTCTGCAGGATTATGTTTTCCGCCGTGCAAGCATTGGTCGCCGTGAAGATTGGATTCGGGAGTCCGTAAACAGTCAGGTAGCGGCTGATGCTGTCGCGGCAACCCTGTGCAGTAGCGACGGTCAACGTTGCGTCGTAGCTGCCCGCAGACGAATAGGTGTGGACGGGAGCAGTATTCGTAGCACCTGCTGAATTGTCACCGAAGCTCCAGCTCCAGGAGGTGATATTTCCTGTAGAGGCATCAGCGAATTGCGTAGGAGAGCCCAGACACGACGTGGTCGTGGAGAAATCTGCCGTGGGATTTGGATGGATGACTACGGTGCCGCTCGTGGTTGCGCTACAGCCCGCAGAAGTGGTGACGGTCAGTCCTACCTGGTAGGTCCCGGGTGTGTTAAACAGGTAATTAGGTGCAGCCTGGTTCGAATAACTTCCATTTCCGAAGTTCCACTGGAGTTGTGAGATACTGCCTGCAGATACAGTGCTTTGGTTGACGAAGCTCATTGGTGTTCCTGCGCAAACCGGTTGAGCTGTGAATGCAGCCGTGGGTAGCGGATTGACGCTCACCAGATGATTGATGGTAGCGGAACAACCGAACGCATCTGTGATTGTTACCGAATAGGTTCCTGCGTTAGAGGCGGTGATGGTCTGCGTGGTAGCTCCGTTCGACCAGAGATAACTGCTGCCGGGATTGCCGGCATTGAGGACCGTAGATGCTCCGCTGCAGATGACTTCAGCCGAGGGCAGCGCCTGTAAGTTGCCGCCTTCTATGACAGTTGTAGAGGCCGTAGCGGGACAACCGTTCGGTCCTGTTACCACTACACTGTAATTTCCGCTGGTAGATACGTTGATCGACTGCGTTGTCTGACCGTTCGACCATAGGTAGGATGATCCGGGATTTCCGGCATCCAGGACAGCCGTATGGCCCTGACAGTAGAACGCAGGCATCAGTGATACTTGTGGTGCCTGATTGACAGTTACGTTCACTGTAGCCGTCGATGTACACCCCTGTAACGAAGTTCCGACGACGGTATACGTTCCGGTGACGGTGGGCGTAAGCGATACTGCAGGTCCGTTAGAACCGATCGGTGACCATGCATAGTTGAAGGCACCGCTGGCATATAGTGTAACCGAAGAACCGTAGCAAACGGCCTGATTAGGACTTACAGCAAGCACGGGCGAAGGGTTTACCTGTACACGAATCGTATCGTTGGCTGTACATCCGTTCAGGTCCGTGACTGTCAGTACGTAATCCGTCGTGGTCGAGGGTTGAACTGTCACCGTTCCAGTTGTCATTCCTCCCGGATTCCAGGAAAGCGTACCGCTGCCGCTGCCTGTCAGGACTGCAGTTTGACCGGCGCAGATGGAGGTCGTGCCCGTCGCACGTACGATCGGACGGTTCGATACATTCACGGTCATGACATCCGATGCAATACATCCATGGTTATCCGTTACGATGACGGTATAAGTAGTTGTCGATGCAGGGGTGACACTGAACGACGCACCGCTGATGTTAGAAGGCAGCCAGTAATAAGTGCTTCCGCCCGTCGCGGAAAGAGCGATTGAGCCACCCGGGCAAATGTTCCTGTCCGGACCGGCATTCGCAATCGGATTCGGGTAGACCGTGGTGGTGGCGGTTGCAGTATCCGAACAGCCGTCTGCGGAAACCACCGTCAGTGTCATGGTATAATTGCCGGGAGCTGCATAAACGTGCGATGGGTTCTGCTGGACAGAGGTGAAACCGTCGCCGAAATTCCAGTAATAACCGGTGATCATACCGGATGCGATCGACGAACCGTTGCCGGGGGTAAGTGCGACACCATTACACGCCGAGCCGCCGGTTACCGCCGCAACCGGATTCGGGTAGACATTGATCGTACGTTGAAGGGTAGAGGTGCAACCGCCGGAGGTGGTGACCGTCAGGGTGACGGTCATCGCTCCCGTTGCGGTATATTGATGGGAAGGATTGATTGCGTTGGAGGTGTCTCCGTCTCCGAAATCCCAGTGGTAGCCGGTGATGTTACCCATCGAAACTGTCGAAAGATTCGTGAAGACGGCTGTACTTCCGTTGCAAAGATCCTGGACATTGAAGGAGACTTCAGGAAGCGGATTCACATACACCCAGCCGTTGTAAGGTGCACTGCAACCGTTTCCGGATTGAATGGTCAAGTGTACAGGATATCGTCCGGGCTGGGTATAAGTATAGGTGGGGTTCTCCAGCGATGAGTGTCCTCCGTCGCCGAAATTCCAGTGGTATCGGTTGTTGTTCAGTCCGACGACGGACGACATGTTCGTAAACGTGGTCGGGCTGCCTTCGCAAGAGGTAGTGGCGGTCCAATAAGCGACCGGACGAGGTGTCTCGGTGGCAGTGATGGTGACGGATCCCGTACATCCGCCCGGATCCGTAACGGTCACGCTGTAGGTGCCGCCGTCCTGGATCGAGATCGACTGTGTTGTTTCTCCGCCCGGAGCCCAGAGATAACTGCAGCCCGGATTGCCTGCATCCAGTACGACTGTGTCGTGCTTGCAGAAGGTGATATCAGAAAGGTTGACAGACAGGGTAGTGCCGGTGGTTACCGTAGCACTGGAGGAAGCCGTACATCCGTTCGCATCGGTCACCGTCAGTCCGTAAACGCCGCCTTGGCTGACAGAAATGGAAGGAGTCGATTGTCCGCCCGGCGTCCATGAATAGGAGCTGGCGGTCACATTTGAATTCAATGTCACGGTAGATCCTGCGCAAAGGAAAAACGGCTGCAATTGTACCTGCGGAGCCGGTAATACAGTTACCGTCACATAATCCGAACCCGAGCAGGCGCCGCTGTCAGTAGCGGAAACCGTATAGGTGGTGGTCCAGGAGGGGGTCACACGGATGGACGAAGACGTTTGACCGGTCACATCCCAGAAATAATTGGTGCCACCACTGGCTGACAGCGTTGCGCCGGCGCCCTGACAGATTGTGATATCGGCTCCTGCGTTGATGACAGGTGTTTGCGATACAAGGACAGTCACCACGTCACTGGCAGAGCATCCATAGCTGTTGGTTCCTGTAACGGTGTAGGTCACCGTAGATGAAGGACTGACGGTCACATTCGATCCCGTCATTCCGCCCGGCATCCAGGAATAATTGTTTGCGCCGGAAGCTGACAGATTAACCGTCTGTCCGTTACAGCTGGTCACATCGTTACCCGTGTTGACGACCGGTGTCGGCAGCACTGCGACGGTGACGGTATCGGAGCTAGAGCAACCGTTGGCGCTCGTGGCGATCAGCACATATGTGGTCGTAGAGGTGGGTTGCACGGTCATGCTCGTACCTGTGCCGCCTGGGATCCAGGTATAGGTGTCATTGCCGGATGTTGAAAGAATGGTGGATGAGCCGATACACAAGTTTCGGTCTGCTCCCGCGTTTGCAGTCGGGTAAGGGTAAACTGAAACGTTCCGGGTCAAAGAGGCGCTACAACCGTTGGCGGAGGTGCCTGTCAGCGTAACCGAATAGTTTCCGGCTGTCAAATAGGTTACAGTAGCAGAAGCTGCTGAAGAGCCGGTTCCGTTTCCGAAATCCCAGGTCCACGCATCAGCGGAAGAGGCGTCGAGATTGGAGAAGTTGAAGGCGGTTCCTGCACATCCGTTCATGGTCGTGAAAGAAGCGTTCGGCTGTTCTCCGACAGTGACGGATTGAACCACCGTATCGTTACAGCCGGAGCTGTTTTCAATGATAAGATAGGCTACATAGTCACCGGATGAAGTATAGGCGTGTACGGGATTCTGTGCAGTCGAAACAGAACCGTCACCGAAATTCCAGTGCCATCCGGTGATTGTACCTGATCCTGAAGTGGAAGCGTCATTGAAGATCAGCGGAGCGCCGGTACAGGCTTGTGCAGGAAACGTGAATGCAGCGATCGGTGCGATCGGTGTGTTCACCGTGAAGGTGTCTGTTGAGCTGCACCGTCCGTCCGAGACCGTAACGCTCCAGCTTCCGGCACCGGCAACGATGGAGGAGGTAGTGGCACCATTGTTCCATAAATAGTTGTAAACTCCATTGCCGCCTGTCACGGCGGCATTCAATGTAGCGATGCCTGAACAGGCGGTCGGGAAGGAGGGGACGATGTCCGTCCTGACACCTGTTACACGTATGGTATAGGCATATACTTGTGTTCCTATGTAAGGACACGCGTCGTCTTTTACCTGTGCAGTGAACGTGTAAGTGTTTCCGGCATTCGCCTCAGACGGTGTCCAGCAGAATCGTGCCGAAGGCCGGGTTCCGGTCGATTGGGAAAGGCTTGCTCCGGGAATGGAGTTGTTCCATTCGATCGTTACGCGCTGGGCGCTGTCCGCGTCGCTGGAGAAAACGTCGAAGCAGACCTGTTGGCCTGCGCAGACATCGATGGTGAAATTGTTAGTTCCGTTTATTCCGGTGAGGGAGGGAAGGTTGTTGGAGCACGTCATGACCGTCAACTGCAGGTCGCGTTCGACCGTGCCGATGAGCACACCGTTACGGTATTCCTTCACCAGTACGGCCATCACTGTAACTTCCATGTTCTGAGGCGTCATGATGATGTCTCCGTTCACCGGATTAAAGGATGTCGCAGGGGAGGAGGAAAGCGGATTGGTCGCTGAGAACGGCGCGATGTAGACTACATTCGTCGTAGCGGTACGCTGCGGTGTGATCAGTTGGAAGACAAGACTGTCACCGTCGCTGTCATAGGCACCATGGTTGAATGCGAATTGTTGGCCTAGACAAAGAAACGGAACCGGATTGTTCGTGAAATCCGGTGAATTGTTCACCCGGCCGGAGGTGTTGTTCAGGGTTGCATATATATAGAATGTAGCGGCGGTGGGATTGCTGATATTCGTAACAGCCGCATTCCTGCAGCACAGGTTATAGCTGAAGGTCCAGTCGCTGCAGGCGTTGGGAAGCGTAACTACACCGTCGTAGATCCATTCCTGGATTCCCGTAAAGGTCCCGCCGTTGCAGGTGGTAACGGCATTAGAGCAATTCGGTGTTATTTCACGACCGCTTCCGGTGCGCGGATTGCAGACCACCCCTAAGGAGTCTCCGCAACTGGCGGACAGAACCTTGACCGGGACGCTTGTAGGTGCGGGAATGCCCGCACAATCCCTGTAAAACGATAATGTCACACGGTAGCTGTTTCCGCCTACATGTGTGTAGGTTAGGTCAGCACCCATCGTGTGACTGGCACTCGCCTTGTGGTTGTTCATCAGTGCTGTCGTCAGACAGAAAAGGAACAACCAAAGGATTCCTTGATTTTTCATTCGCCTCATGGTTTTCGTGGGACTGTCTCTTCACTCCCACTTAGTCTCAGCGATAAATCTATCCCCGATTCAAGGCAGGTATTTTCAGATTTGAGGCGAAATCCCTCCTTTGTAAGGATTACTGCTTGAAGCGGCCTGCTGCCTGTTTCCGGTGCTCATTTTTAATCCGTTAGCACCATCAACCTTCTTCCAGACCCAT
>JBJOMA010000101.1:0-2836 GCA_046052625.1 Bacteroidota bacterium | reverse complement strand
GAACAAGTGCACCGTTTCTTTTGACAGTTCAGGAGACTCTTTGCACAAGAGAGGCTATCGCGATCAGACAAACCAGGCACCGCTGAACGAAGCGATGGCAGCCGCCCTTGTGATGATGAGCGACTGGGACCGGAAGTCTCCGTTAGCCGACTTCATGTGCGGAAGCGGTACGATTCTTATCGAGGCGGCCATGATCCTTCGAAATATCGCACCCAACAAACATAAACGGTTTTTCGGTTTCCAGACCTGGAAGGACTATGATGCCACACTATGGAAAAAAATCGTGGAGGAAGTGACCTCCCGTGAGCTACCGGCTTCAGATGTGAAAATCTACGGATCGGATATCAGCGGAGTGGTGATTGACAAGGCCCGTGAAAACGTATCAAATGCCGGACTCTCCGATACGATTGAATTGAGAAAGGCTCCGATGGAGCAGTTCACCGCACCTGCTCCGAAAGGAACTATCGTCACTAATCCACCGTACGGACTGCGGATCGAACCTCGCGACATCCAAGAACTTTATAAGTCCATGGGTGACACCATGAAACAGCGGTGCAAAGGTTGGACCTGCTGGATTTTCACCGGAAATCTTGATGCAGCCAAGCACATCGGATTGCGTCCTACCCGAAAACTGCACCTTTTCAACGGTCCGGTAGAATGCCGTTTCCTTCGATTCGATATCTATGAAGGATCAAAGAAGGCAGGACGCAGTCCTGTGCAATCGGAACCAACCGGCTCCTGAATTGTCATTTACGCCCGTAAAGAAATGACGAAAATCATTTTTCAGCGTCCCGTCTGATTGCTTAAATTAGGCATCTGACAAACTGAAAAATGCGTTATTCCCGTTTTTATCTCGCACTATTATCGCTTAATTTCATCTACGGGCTGTTTCCAAACGATGCCAAAGCCTCACCTTGCAAAGAGGTGATTGGATACTATTGCAACTGGCAATGGTACGACCGCAACAAACTGGTCAATCCGATGACGGTCCCTTATTCCAAGTATTCGATCATCAATTACGCATTCTTCAATCCGCAGGCGAACGGAACGATTGCCACGTTTGATTCTTGGGCAGACGACAACATCCTGCTGGGACCGATGAACTGGTCGACGAACCAACCGATTACCTCCCAATCGCTTCCTTACCAGTGTCACTTGAACAATGTCAAGCTTCTTGTATCCATCGGTGGATGGACCGGATCGAACAATTTCTCCGGAATTGCGGCGGACCCTCTCAAGCGTGCGACATTCGCTCGTAGTTGCAACCAATTGATACGTACTTATGGTTTCGACGGAATCGACATCGATTGGGAGTATCCGGGATATGCTCCAAACGGGGGGACTGCGGCAGACAAGGTGAATTTCACAATCCTTCTGCAACAGATCCGCGACTCACTGAACGCATTGGGGATTACCAACGGTCGCACCTATCTGCTGACAGCCGCACTACCGGCTGGGCCCTCCAATATGTCCAACATCGACTGGCTGCCGGTAAGCAATCTGCTCGATATCATGAACATCATGACGTACGACTTTTTCGGTACGTGGGACAATATCGCCAATCATAATTCCCCATTGTTCGCTCCCCAGCAGGGCGATCCTGCGCTCAACTGCAATGCCGCCATTCAGACATTGCTGGGATACGGAGTACCTGCATCTAAAATAACCATGGGGGTTCCCTTTTACGGTCGCGCCGTTAAGACTCAATCCGCTGCGACACTTTTCGGGACCATTACCCATCAAGCCGACAACTTCACATTCCCGGAAGACGACGGAAATCCGCTATACTACAATCTTTTGCCGCGAATGAGCCTTTTCAGCTCGTTCTGGGACAACCAATCGAAGACCCCCTACCTGCTCGGAAACGGATCGCTATACACCTTTGTAAGTTACGATGATACGAACGCAGTAGCTCAAAAGGCACAGTACATTCTTTCGAACAATTTGAGAGGAGCAATCGTTTGGGAAATCACCGGTGACGTTCTTGAAACATCCCCAGGGAGCGGTGTGATCGCCTCTACGCCCCTTGCCAATCGGCTGAATACAGGATTGTGCGGAGGTACCGTAAGCAACTGTCTCCCTCCTTCCGGTCTTTCGGTCAATTCCATTACAACTACCGGGGCAGTGATCAGTTGGTCGTCCGTATCAGGTAATAGTTACACCGTATTTTGGAAAAGAGCGACGGACCTGACGTGGAACAGTGCATCCACCGGAACAGGAAGTTATTCACTGACTAATCTTACTGCCTGCACCTCCTATCAGTACAAAGTACGTTCCGACTGTCCCGGAGGTATCACTGCTGAAAGCAATGTGATGAATTTTCAGACTACCGGCTGCTGCTTGGTTCCGACCGGATTAGCCACCAGCATGATAACCGCAAATGGCGCGTCACTTACATGGACATCCACGGGAGCAACGACCTATTCGTTGCAATATAAATCAACAAGCGCTTCTGTATGGACGACCGTTTCAGTTGCGACAAACAGCTATACACTTGCCGGGCTATCAGCCTGCACGGGCTATCAGTTCCAGGTCTCGAGTGTTTGCGGTACGACTAATTCGGCATACAGCACACCCGTTGGATTCCAGACATCGGGCTGCGTCTCCTGCACGGTTCCCACAGGATTGTCGGTCGTTTCCATTACCGCTTCCAGTGCTCTTATTTCATGGACGACTACCGGTGCTTCCGGCTACTCGGTCCGCTACCGTAAATCGGGTCTTACCACCTGGACAACCGCTGTGGTCAATCAAACCAGCCTGACACTCAGCGGCATGACCGCATGTACTGTTTACGAATGGCAGGTCGGAAGCATCTGCACCGGGACGACAACGAGTT
>JBJOMA010000100.1:0-3270 GCA_046052625.1 Bacteroidota bacterium | reverse complement strand
CTTCAATCGTCGTATTCCTGGTAGCGTTACCGCTCTGCCTTGGAATCGCATTGGGGTCGCAGGCTCCTCTGATGTCCGGACTTATTGCCGGCGTAGTCGGCGGAATCGTCGTCGGAGTCCTTAGCGGCTCTCAGTTGAGCGTAACGGGACCTGCAGCCGGTCTGACAGCCATTGTAGTCGCCGCTTTGGGCAAGCTGCCCGCCTTTGATGCTTTCCTTTTAGCAGTAGTTCTGGGAGGTGCTTTGCAGTTCCTGCTCGGTATGCTGCGTGCAGGGGTCATCGGCGACTATATCCCCTCATCGGTGATCAAAGGTATGTTGGCTGCTATCGGGCTTATCCTTATCCTGAAGCAGTTTCCCCACTTCGTCGGTTACGACATCGATTACGAAGGGGATGAGGCATTCTTTCAACTGGATGAAAGCAATACGTTCAGCGGGCTCTTTGAGTCAATGGGGCATGTGCTTCCGCTTGCGTTTCTGATAGGACTGGTGTCCATGGTAGTTCAGCTGCTCTGGGAGAAAAAAATAGCACCTATCGGTAAGTTTTTCAGATTGGTGCCTGCACCGCTGGTAGTCGTATTGGTCGCAGTCGCTATCAATCAATGGGCGATTGCCAATCGTCCTGATCTCGCACTTTCCGCGGATCACTTGGTCGCCATCCCTGTTTCAGGATCGATGCAGGAATTCGCTTCTCTCCTTGTATTTCCGGACTTCAGTTACATCGCTAATATGCAGGTTTGGATCACCGCATTGACCATTGCGCTGGTCGCCAGTCTGGAGACCTTGTTGTGCATCGAAGCTTCTGATAATCTCGATCCGATGAAGCGTGTCTCACCGACAAATCGGGAATTGCGTGCACAAGGTGCAGGAAACATCCTCTCGGGCCTTTTTGGTGGTCTGCCTGTAACATCTGTCATTGTCAGGACCTCCGCGAACATCAATGCAGGAGCAAAGACCAAGGTGGCCTCGATACTTCACGGGGTCCTGCTGCTCTGCAGCGTCCTCTTCATCCCGGGGCTTCTCAATCTGATTCCCAAATCTGCACTGGCATCAATACTGCTACTCACCGGATACAAACTGGCAAGTGTCGGTGTCCTGCGCGAATATTATCGAAAAGGGATGGAGCAGTTCGTTCCGTTCATTGTAACGATTGCCGCCATACTGCTTACAGATCTTCTGATAGGGATCCTGATCGGTTGCACTATCGGTCTTTTCTTCGTCATGCGCAGCAATTTCAAATCCGCCATCATTTCTGTAAATGATCAAAATCGGTACCTTTTCCGACTCAGGAAAGATGTCTCCTACCTCAATAAGCCCCTCTTGAAGCGCCAGTTGGAGTCAGTGCCGCCTGAATCCTTTGTATTGATTGATGCATCAAGGGCTGACTTCATCGACCGGGATGTCATCGGTGTCATCGAGGATTTCACCAAGCATGCGCAGTTGAAGAACATCCGGGTCGAGGTGAAGCGTAGCAGCTACAAGCAACAAGGTTTCCCGGCCGACCTGCCGGGAGAATCGGAATCCTAAAACTGAAAATTCAGAAAATGAAATCGTACGAAAGACTATTGCTCGAGAACAAAGCCTGGGCCAGTGAAAAGGTGCATGATGATCCTGAATATTTTTCTCGACTTGCCCACATCCAGACGCCTGAGTTCCTGTGGATCGGCTGCAGCGACAGCCGTGTGCCTGCTAATGAGATCACCGGCACGCAACCGGGAGAGATCTTCGTACACCGTAATGTCGCCAATCTGGTCGTCCATACTGACCTCAACCTGCTCACTGTACTGGATTATGCGGTCCGGGTCCTCAAAGTCAAGCATATTATCGTCTGCGGTCATCACGGATGCGGCGGTGTGCGTGCGGCGATGACGAATCACAGCATGGGGATCATCAACAAGTGGCTGCGGAACATCAAGGATGTATACCGTTTTCACCGCGAGGAAATAGATGCCCTCAAGGACGAAAATGCCAAGATTGATCGTATGGTCGAGCTCAACGTACAGGAGCAAGTCATGAATCTTGCCAAGACTTCCATCATCCAGAAGGCCTGGAAAGCGGAACAGCAGCCCCATTTACACGGTTGGGTGTATGACCTGAAAGACGGTATCATTCAGCCCGTCTGTGAGATGCCGGCCGGAACTCCGATCCTGGACATCTACCAGTACGATGATCTTTGAGAGCATCTGTGACTTTCTGACTATAGACTGGAGCATTAACGTTCTACATTAAGTTTTGCCCTGTAAGAAGGCACCGGATAATTCTCCAAGAATTGCATTTCTTCGGCGTTTTCATTCAGACTTATACAGGGGAAGTGTACATGACAAATATCATGTACTTTCCTAATCGCTTCTGCGTATAATTGTTTGAAATCAGCTTGAAAACAAAGATTCCTGACATATTTATGACAGTAGACCGAGCCTTTTTAAGACCTTTGCGTCGGTCAAATTTGAACGTGCAGTCCCTTCCTTTATCCGTTATCGCTTTTACGCATAAAAGCACCCCTTTAAGGGAACTGAATCGGTTCTTCGTTCCTGAAGAAAAGCGTGCCGAAAGGCTTTCCCGGCTTTGTCGGGCCGTCGGAATCCAGGAGATCCTCTACCTCGCTACCTGTAATCGTATAGAGTTCGTCTTCGTAACCGATCGTGTGCGCGACGGTCTCTTTTTGGACGAGTTCTTCCGTGCCTTCCTGCCAGACGCTTCTGCGGAGGAGCTGACTTTTGCTACAAAGTACGCTCAGGTCTATGACGGCCCTGAGGCACTTCGCCATCTTTACAAAGTGGCGTCGTCGTTGGACTCGCTAGTAGTCGGTGAGCGTGAAATCATCACGCAAGTCCGTAAGGCATACGATGCCTGCAAAGCCTCTGGACATACCGGCGACCTGATCCGCCTTGCTGTGCAGTCGACGATCAGTACGGCCAAGCGGGTCTATACCGAAACCCGCATCGCCGCCAACCCTGTGTCAGTGGTATCGTTAGCTGAGCGGCAGCTGCGACGACTTCAGCTTCCCAAGGAGGCGCGAATCATCATTGTCGGTGCCGGCGAAACGAATACGAACCTGTGCAAGTACCTTGTCAAGCAGGGTTTCAAAGACTTCACGGTCTACAACCGTACCCTTTCGAACGGACAGGCTTTGGCGGCCATGTTGAATGCCGATAATGCTCAAGCAGTCGCTTTTCCGCTCGACCGTCTTGCCGACCACCGTCGCGGTTTCGACGTGTTGGTCACCTGCACCGGTTCGTCAGAAACAGTGGTGACGCCGAACGTCTACAAT
>JBJOMA010000099.1:0-2804 GCA_046052625.1 Bacteroidota bacterium | reverse complement strand
TCGGGGATCGCCGATAAGGATCTGACCGAATCTGATTACCGCAGACTTATACTCGAGGAATACACCTTCCTGAAAAGACCGGTCGTACAAGTTGCAGAGCGCATTTTCATCGGCAATTCCGCTGAAACAGTAACGGCCGCCAAGCAGGCACTGTCGGCATGAACCATCGCCTGCGCGCCCACCTTGCCATACTTACGGCCAACCTGATATACGGCGCGAATTTCAGTATCGCACGCATCGCAATGCCGGAATACATACGTCCGCAGGGGTTCATCCTGCTGCGCGTCTTCTTCGCCTTGCTGCTTTTCTGGATGTTCGGAAGAATCAAAGGCGTCCGTGAGCAGATTGTAAAGAAAGACCATATGCGATTGTTCCTGATGGGCCTGGCCGGTGTAGCAGTCAACCAGATGCTTTTCTTCGAAGGACTGTCACGGACATCGAACATCAATGCTGCGCTGATCATGACCTCCACACCGATCATGGTGACGGCGGCGGCGGCGTTCCTGTTCAAGGAACGGCTTTCGATGATGCGACTGCTGGGTATTCTTTTCGGTGTGACAGGCGCGTGCGCTCTGATTCTGCTTCGCAAAGATGTCCGAGGCACGGCGACTTGGCCAGGCGACCTGATGATCTTCATCAACGCCGCTTCCTATGCCGTATTCATCGTAGGTGTGAAGCCGTTGATGCGGAAATACTCGCCGTGGACCGTGATAAGATGGACCTTCTTCTATGGCCTGTTGCTGGTAATACCGTTCGGCTATCGGCAGGCTGCCGCTATCGAATGGTCGACCTTTACGGCAGCTGTATGGGCATCCGCCTTGTTCGTCATCATCGCCACGACCTTCTTCGCCTATCTTTTCAATACCTACGGACTTCATCATCTCAGTCCTTCCGTGGTCAGCTTTTATATCTACGTACAACCGGTGGTCGCCACATTCATCTCCCTGCTGGTGATTCGCGAAACTGTATCGACCGTACAGATTGTCGCGTGCGTGCTGATCTTCAGCGGCGTTTATCTGGTCAATCGCGAAGTTCAAAGTCCGGTTACGGTGGAGAATACCGGTTCAGAATAGCGGTGATTCGGGTAAATGAAGTACTTTTGGCACCAGACCCGGTACTGACATGATACGTTCCATGACCGGTTTCGGCAGTGCCTCTGCACAGGCAGGCAACAAGACCGTCACCGCGGAAATCAAATCCGTCAACAGTAAATATTTCGACCTGTCCCTGCGGCTTCCTTCGCTGTTCCGGGAAAAGGAACTGGAACTGCGTTCGGAACTCAACCGCTTCGTCGAACGCGGTAAAGTGGAATGCACCGTGATAGTGGAATCGCCCGACGTGCAGCGGAAGGCGACTTTCAATACCGCCCTCCTGAAAGAATACCGGAACGACCTTCAGAAGGTACAGCAGGAACTGGGACTTGAAAAAGATTCATCCGACCTGTTGCGCTTATTGCTCACCATGCCGGACGCCATGGTGACGGAAAAAAGCGAACTGACGGAAGTCGACCACGCCGCCCTTCAGGAAGCCCTTCGCGGTGCGCTCGAAGCGTTCGACGGTTTCAGGAAAAACGAAGGCGCATCCTTGTCGAAGGACCTGGTTCACCGGATCGGGCTGATCGAGAAAAGCCTCAAGGACCTGGAGCCCTTTGAACAGGGACGTATCGGTCAGGCACGACAGCGTTTGCAATCCGGTCTCGAAGAATTCATACGTTCGACCGATATCGACCGGAACCGATTCGAACAGGAGATCATCTACTATCTGGAGAAACTGGACATCACTGAAGAGAAGATCCGGCTCGCCAGCCATTGCGCTTATTTTCTTAAAACACTGAAGGATGCTTCCTCCGGAAAAAAACTCTCCTTCATCGCGCAGGAGATCGGCAGGGAAATCAATACGATCGGCTCCAAATGCAACGATGCCGAGATGCAAAAACTGGTCGTCGGCATGAAAGACGAACTGGAAAAGATCAAAGAACAGGTATTGAACGTGCTCTGAGATGAAAGCCAAGCTCCTTCTATTCTGCGGACCTTCCGGCAGCGGCAAGACGACAATCGTCCATCACTTGCTGAAGAAAGACAGCCGTCTCGTTTTTTCCGTTTCCGCCACAACACGTCCGATCCGTGCCAATGAAAAAGACGGTGTGGATTATCACTTTATGACAGTCGATGATTTCACCCGCAGGATCCGGAACGACGAGTTCATAGAATGGGAAGAAGTATATCCCGACCGTTTCTACGGCACATTGAAGTCTGAAGTGGACCGGATCGGAGCGGACGGGAATGTAGCCGTTTTCGATGTGGACGTGGAAGGCGGACTCCGGATCAAGGAGATCTACGGCGAACGGCTCCTTTCGATATTCGTGATGCCGCCCTCGGTCGATGAGCTGAGGCGACGGTTGCATACCAGGAATTCCGAGACCGCCGAATCCTATATGGCACGTATCAACAAGGCGGAACTGGAACTTACGTACGCCTTTCGGTTCGACAAGACGGTCATCAACGATACGCTGGAACATGCGCTGGAGGAATCGGAGCGTGTCGTCAACGATTTCCTTGCCGCCTTGCAGCAGAATCACTGACACGATCGCTTCCATGAAAATCGGGCTATTCTTCGGCTCTTTCAATCCGGTCCATACCGGCCATCTGGTGATCGCATCGTATCTCGCGGAGTTCACGGACCTGGATCAGGTATGGCTGGTAGTTTCTCCACACAACCCGTTGAAGGATAAATCAAGTCTTCTTTCGGACCATCACCGTCTGCAGCTCGTACATGCTGCCATCGGCGACTATCGGAAGCTGAAG
>JBJOMA010000098.1:0-7990 GCA_046052625.1 Bacteroidota bacterium | reverse complement strand
GGACATGATCGTCATGCAGCACCGCTTCGGTTACCGGATCGGTGTTAAAACCTTCGAGCGTACTTCTTCACTGGTTGTTATCGGCGACGATAATGTGCATACCGCAATGGCTAAGACGGTTGGGTTGCCCGCTGCAATCGCGGCACGCAATATCCTGAACGGTACGATCGCAGAAACGGGCGTGCGTATTCCTGTCTCGCCGGGAATCTGTGTCCCCGTTCTGAAGGAATTGGAAGCGCTCGGTATCCGTTTTACGGAACGCTTGGTGGAGAAGGTCTGAGGTGGATGTAGTAGTCCTTCGTCAGATTGATATATTGTTCCGTGTAAGTGTGGTCGTCTTTCTGCACGACGATTTCGTCTTCGGTCAATAGCCCGAACGTCTGATTGAATTCCATCAACAGCCTTTTTTCCGGTTTGTCGGCAACAGTCCGTACACGTGTCAACCGATGACAGAACAACCCTTTGCCTTGTGCGATATCCATGAACTCCATGCCCTCTTTGGCAGGAAGGATTACGCAGCATCTTCCACGTGGTGCCAGCAATTTTCGTACACCGGCCACTAATTCAGGAAAGGGTAAGGTCTCTGCATGACGCGCAGCTGTGCGTGCACCCTCGGCCGGTTTAGAGGAGTTGAAATAAGGGGGATTCGAAACAATGAGGTCGTATCGCCGGTCCGCGTTTTCAGCGAACTCCTGCAGAGAGGTCTGTTTCACATACAACCGCTCGAACCACGGCGAGATAAGGAAGTTTTCACGTGCCTGCCGGAACGCTCCCTCGTCCACATCGATCGCGTCTATGAAAGCCCCCGACCGTTGCGCCAGCATGAGGGCCAGTATTCCGCTGCCCGTGCCGATATCAAGGATGAATCGCTCAGATCCGGTCCGGATCCAGGATCCCAGCAGCACGGCATCCGTGCCGACTTTCATCGCGCACTTGTCCTGGTGGACGGTGAAATAGCGGAAATGAAAAGTTGATTCACTCATAAACTGTCAAATGCCGCACTTAATATACGATTTCAGGTGACTTCGTCGTCCTCGCCGTCTTCCTCGTTGCCCAGATAGACCTCCAGTAATCCCGCCGGCAGCGACATATGGACGGTCCGATTATCAGGGTCGATAGCGGTGACGATCGCTTCATTCAGTGGAATCAGCACTTCTTTTCCCTGGTAGTCACAGCGCGCAACGTATTGCATTGGCAACTCCTCCACTTCCAGGATGGGACCGATTATGCCCGCAGACCCGTCGATCACCTGATATCCTTCCAGATCGGAAAATGAAGGATCCGCATCCGCGGTATACTCGGGAAGTTGCTCGAGGTAGACTTCAATCCCGTTGAGTGTTTTTGCCGCATCTTCTGAATCAACGTCCTTTAATTTCAGGATGACGTTGCCCGATTTCATCCGGAAACCGGCTATGCGAAAAGGGACCGGCAGACCGTCAATCAGGAGAAATACATGAGACGATTCTTCCAACACCTCCGGTTCCACGGTCTCTGCCGCTACGATCAGCTCACCGCTGAAACCGGAGGGTTTCACGATGAATCCTGCATAATGAAGATCTTCGGTACGGATGGTTTTCACTGAAGGGTGAAAATAAAAAAAGCCGCGTTCAGTTCACGCGGCTTTAAGGAATTTAAGGATGAGTCGATTACGCTTCTGCCGGAGCCTCACCGCCCTCGGATTCAGCCGGAGCTGCTTCTTCTGCAGGAGGAGGAGTGTTCTTGGTGCGAATGGACTCTAATTTGGCCTCTTTGCGCTTGGATTCTTCGGCATGACGCGCTTCAGCGATCTTCTGGGCAGCTGTCATGACGCGCTTCTTCTTGTCATCTACCTTGACCGACTTCTCTTGAATCCACTGCTGAAACTTCGCATCAGCTTGTTCAGCCGTCAAAGCACCTTTGGTGACACCCTTCAAGAGGTGATTGTGGTAAAGGACACCTTTGTAAGACAAGATGGCACGGCAGGTGTCGGTCGGCTGCGCGCCGTTGTTCAACCAATTCAGCGCCTGCTGGTGGTTGATGTTGATCGTAGCGGGATTCGTGTTGGGATTGTAGTCACCGATCACCTCGATGAACTTACCATTCCTCGGAGCACGGCTGTCGGCCACTACGATGTGGTAGTAAGCATTGTGCTTCTTACCATGGCGACTCAAACGGATTTTTACTGGCATTTTATTGCTTTTTATGGTTCTTTTTTCCTTTTTCTACCGACCCAGGCAGATCAGCATTCTCCGCATGCTGTTTTAAAAAAGGACTGCGAAGGTACGTATTTTTCCGGTATTTACAAACGGGGTCAACAGACTCGTTTCAACCCGTAAATGCCTGTTATTGAGCCGTTGCCAAGTCGACCCGCAGTCCGAAACCGGCAGATGAACTGACCGATACCTGGAGCCCTTTCCCTGGAATTGCGTTGAATTCGATTCCCGGTCGGCTTTCAAAGTAGAAATGGATGGGTTTCCAGAAGTCTCGTCGTTTGCCTACCCGGAAATCCAGTCCGAGGGGAACATAAATTCCCCCGCCGAAGACATTGCTGTTTTCGAACTCCTCCCGGTCTTTTTGCTGATTCCCGATCTGATCGTAAGCTCCGGAATACCAGGATGGCCCAAAATAGCCGTATCCGCCTCCGGCATCATCCCGGGTGCGATATTCCAGTTCGCACGTAGAGGAGTAGGAGTAACCCAAAGACATTCCGATACCGCCCTGCAACACCCAGCGCTTTTCCGGATGCAAACGGAAAAGGAGATTGCCGTCTACCCGTAGCTGACGGTTGCCGTAAGTGAACCGGTATTGCTCGTAATGCACCGAATCGGTATAGTATTGTGTGCCCGTCTGTGTGGAGATCAGGGTGTCATAGGGGAATCGTTCCTCCCGGAACCCACTTTGAGACAACAGATCTGAATGGATGTGATGGGAAACACCGACGCGTAACACCGCAGCGGGCAGCTTGGGCAGTTGTAAGCCCAATTGCAGGGAAGTGAAGGTGTTGGATCCCATGTAAAGGATACGGTCATTCTCGAATCCGCTGAAGTCCCGCTGAAGGATGGATGAACCCGGAGCCAGCGAACGAAAATCGGCTAAGGATCCGGTTGTCGATGTTCCACCTCCGCCCCCGCTCAACAGGTGAGCTTCTGAAATACGGATTCCCTGGGCATGAACTGCTGATGTAAGGATCAGTAAAAGCGAGAATAGGGTGGAGGAGGTCTTCATGTTGAATCGGTTTGCGCCGCAAACGCTAAGGCCGCTGCGTTTATTCTAATTCTGCAAAAATAAGTCAAGTGTTCTGAAAGTCCCGGCCTTGTTTATTTTTCATGGATGACGGACCCTCTCGGCTGCCGGTAAAAAGGTATTTTTGATGCCTGGCCGCTGGTTTCCGATGACCGGCATTCTTCCATGCAGAAAAACTTCCTTGACGAATTGAACGAGCCGCAACGTGCGGCAGTGACCCGGACCGAGGGACCGGTAATGATCATCGCAGGCGCCGGGTCCGGCAAGACACGCGTATTGACCTACCGCATCGCACACATGGTCCGCAGCGGTATCGACCCGTTCAATATCCTTGCGTTGACCTTCACGAACAAAGCGGCCCGTGAAATGCGCAGCCGCATCGAAACCGTCGTCGGCGGTGAAGCACGGAATATCTGGATGGGTACCTTCCACGCGGTCTTCGCCAAAGTCCTGCGAATCGAAGCGGAAAAATTAGGCTACCCGTCCAACTTTACCATCTACGATACGGATGATGCCAAGAGCCTGATGAAAGACCTGCTTCGCGAGCAGGGCCTGGACGACAAGATCTACAAGCCCGATGTGGTCCTTAACCGCATATCAGCGGCGAAGAACAACCTCTATTCATGGCAGGAATACCAGGCGAACACCAGCTTCGTCAGCGACGATATCGCCTCGGGCCGACCCAAGATCGGATTGCTGTTCGAACTGTATGTCAAGCGCTGCTTCAAATCGTCAGGTATGGATTTCGACGATCTGCTGTTCAACATGCACCTGCTGTTGTCCAAATTCCCCGATGTCCTCCACAAATATCAGCACAAGTTCAAGTACGTAATGGTGGATGAGTTCCAGGATACCAATTACGCACAGTATACCATCCTGCGGAAGCTCGCTGCAGCTTACGAGAATATATGCGTGGTCGGCGACGATGCCCAGTCCATCTATGCCTTCCGCGGGGCGAACATACAGAACATCCTTTCTTTCGAAAGGGACTATCCGGACCTGAACGTCTTCAAGCTGGAGCAGAATTACCGCTCCACTCAGACCATCGTTAAGGCGGCCAACAGTGTCATCGCGAAGAATCAGAAGCAGCTCAAGAAAGAGGTCTGGACACAGAACGATCCGGGCGGTAAGATCCAGTTGCTCCGTGCGCTGAGTGACAACGAAGAAGGCATGATGGTCGCCAACGCCATCTTCGAGACCAAGGTGAACCAACGTTGGCACAACAGTGATTTCGCAATCCTCTACCGTACCAACGCCCAGTCGCGTTCCATGGAGGAGGCCTTACGAAAGCTCAATATTTCCTACCGTATCTACGGCGGACTTTCATTCTATAAGCGGAAAGAGATCAAGGACCTGCTGGCCTACTTCCGCTTGATCATCAATCCGCGCGACGAAGAAGCGTTGAAGCGGATCATCAATGTGCCTACTCGGGGGATTGGAAAGACCACCATTGAAAAGCTGGTCGTGACCGCCGCGGAAAAGGAATCCGCGGTCTGGGATCTGTTGGAAGATCCGGCCACTAACTCCGCAGGACTTAATGCCGGTACACTGAACAGGTTGAATGACTTCGTAACCATGATCAGGAGTTTCCAGGTGAAGCTCAAAGCGGTGGACGCCTGGGAGCTCGCCAGTCATGTCGCTTCTTCGACCGGTTTCCTCAGGGAACTTTATGAGGATAAGACGCCCGAGGGCCTGAGCAGGTACGAGAACGTACAGGAATTGCTGAACGGTATCCGTGAATTCACCGAAACGGGTCGCAGCATCACCCCGCGAGGCGATGATGATGCTGCCAACGAAGAAGGTGCGCTCCGGACGCTGGATCTCTTCATGCAGGACATCGCTCTGCTGACCGATGCAGACGACGATGACGAAGAGAACAAGGATGTCGTTTCACTGATGACCGTCCATGCCGCCAAAGGACTTGAGTTCAAGGCGGTATACGTCGTAGGGCTCGAGGAGAACCTGTTCCCTTCACAGATGTCGCTCGATTCCCGCGAAGAACTGGAAGAGGAGCGACGGCTGTTCTATGTGGCAATCACCCGTGCAGAGGAGAAGCTGACCATCTCCTATGCCAATTCCCGCTACCGTTGGGGAAACCTGATCAGTAACGAGCCAAGCCGATTCCTCGAGGAGATCGAGCCGGAGTTCATCGAGGAGGTCGGTCCTCGCCCCTCGCGCAGGGCATTGCCGTTCGATGATTTTTCAGATCGGTGGGACCAGCGGTTTTCATCTCCTGCCGCTCCTGTTTCAAAGTCTGTCGGTACCGGGAAAAGTCAGAAGGGCCGCCCCGCTCCGGTTGAGAAGGTCGTCCCTGCCAACCTGAAAAAAATCAATTCTTCTGAAGTTAAAAGTTTCACGGGTGATGATACTTCCGGTATCCAGGCTGGAATGGAAGTGGTACACGAGCGGTTCGGAAAAGGTAAAGTACTGCTGGTCGAAGGGAAGGCGCCCGATCTGAAAGCCACAGTATTCTTTCCCGGAGTCGGCAACAAGCACTTGCTCCTGAAATTCGCCAAGCTTCAGATTGTTGGAGTTTAAGGCCGAATTCCTATATTTGTTAAATACACGACGGAACGTTCTTTTTGAAGACATCCCGTTAAATCCCTTTAATACCTTACTAATGGCAAAATCGCAACGGCCCAGGCCGAATGTCGACAACGTCGAGTACAATACCCAGCGGCAACAATTGGTCATTTCAGAATATGGCCGGAATATCCAAAAGATGGTCGAACAGGCCTTATCGGTCGAAGACCGTGATAAACGCAATCGCCTTGCTCAGACCATCGTCAATGTGATGGGTTATCTCAACCCACAGCTCCGTGATACGGCCGATTACAAGCATAAGCTTTGGGATCACCTGTTCATCATCTCCGATTTCAAGCTGGATGTGGACTCCCCGTATCCGATTCCCTCTAAGGAGACTGCCCGACTGAAACCTTCCCGGATTTCATACCCGACCAGTGATATCGAATACCGCTTCTACGGAAAAACCATGGAAGAGATGATCCGGAAGATCTCAGACATGGAGGACGGCCCCAAGAAGGAACAGTTCGCGCGAAACCTGGCGAATTACATGAAGATGTCCTACTTGACGTGGAACAAGGATTCCGTAGAGGACGTCACGATCCTTTCCCATTTGGAAGAGCTTTCAGGAGGTAACCTGCGTCTGGCTGAAACCGCCCGTTTGAACCATACCAATGAAATGCTTGCTTTAAGTAAAGAGAAAATCAGGGAAAACAGCATCAAGATTGTCCGCGGTGGCAAGCGGAACAATCGGAACAAGCGGAAGAAGTAAGCGGCCGCCGCCGCCAATACCGTTTTTACTGTTAAAAACTTTTAGCCGCTTTCGCCTCTGCAGCGGCCTGCTGTTCGACCTTCGTGAAAGGAAGCTGTTTTGCTTCTCTCACAAAACTTCAGCAGGAAATGGGTAATAGTTTTGAAATCATCGGCGGCACCGAACTGCACGGTGAAATCGTACCCCAGGGTGCCAAAAACGAGGCGTTGCAGATACTCTGTGCGACATTACTGACCGCCGAGAAGACCGTCATTCGGAACATACCGGACATCCGCGATGTCAACAAGCTGATAGAGTTGCTTCAGCATCTGGGAGTCCACATCGAACAGACGGGTGTGCTCAAGGGCGAATTCACCTTCGAAGCGAAAGACATCAACCTGGATTATCTCGAAACGGCAGACTTCCGCAAGCAGGCCGCGGCTTTGCGAGGGTCCATCATGATCGTCGGTCCGCTGCTGGCACGATTCGGCTATGCAAAGATACCGAAGCCGGGAGGCGATAAGATCGGCCGTCGCCGACTCGACACCCACTTTATCGGTTTCCAGAATCTCGGTGCTCAATTTGTCTATTCTGAAGAAGAGAGTTTCTACACTGTACGTGCGGAAAAGCTCAGAGGGACTTACATGCTGTTGGACGAGGCTTCCGTGACCGGAACCGCCAACATCGTCATGGCCGCCGTACTCGCGCAAGGAACCACCACCATTTACAATGCAGCCTGTGAGCCTTATGTACAGCAGCTGTGCAGGATGCTCAATCGGATGGGTGCGAAGATCTCCGGCATCGGTTCGAATCTGTTGGTCATCGAAGGCGTCACTTCCCTCAAGGGAACAGAGCACAAGATGCTTCCCGACATGATCGAGATCGGCTCCTTCATCGGCCTCGCTGCCATGACCATGTCCGAGCTCACCATCAAGGATGTCAGTTACGATAATCTGGGCATCATTCCGGAGATTTTCCGCAGGCTCGGCATCCAGATGGAACGCCGTGGCGATGATCTGTTCATCCCGCGCCAGGAGCGCTACGAAATCGATACGTTCATCGACGGTTCCATTCTTACCGTTGCCGATCAGATTTGGCCCGGCTTCACTCCCGATCTGCTTAGCGTCGTGCTCGTCACGGCTACACAGGCCGCCGGTACCGTACTGGTCCACCAGAAAATGTTCGAGAGTCGCCTGTTCTTTGTCGATAAACTGATTGACATGGGGGCGCAGATCATCCTTTGTGACCCGCACCGCGCCACCGTAATCGGTCTGAACAGGAGGTTCCCGCTGAAAGGAATTCAAATGACCTCGCCCGATATCCGTGCCGGGGTCGCGCTCTTGATCGCCGCGATGTCCGCTAAAGGGAAGTCAGTCATACACAACATAGAGCAGATCGACCGGGGGTACCAGCGCATCGATGAGCGCTTGAATGCCCTGGGCGCTCAGATCCGTCGGGTATGAGGCGGTCGTTATCTATAAACTTCTAAAATTC
>JBJOMA010000097.1:0-5397 GCA_046052625.1 Bacteroidota bacterium | reverse complement strand
CACAACGCGATGCCACCTACGTTGAATTGTTCCATTCCATCCGTCACCGTCATCACGACGCTGTCAAGGAACTGGGCATCAGTCGCGATAAGCAGTTGAACGATTTTCTGGAAGAGCGCTTTGCTTTTCTACACGATACGCTGCACGGCGTCTATCTCGTGGGAGAGCTGTCTGCCCGAACACTCGACTTTGTCAGCGCCCACGGCGAATTGCTGTCAGCGTGCATCATTGCAGCCTACTTTCGTCACCGTAAGGTGAAAGCCGGATTCCTGGATACACGCGAGGTCATCCGTACCGACGAGGAATTCGGTTCGGCACGGGTCGATTTTCCGGTGACCAACCGGAACCTTCGTAATTATTTCAAGTCATCTAAAAACGATCTCACGATCGTCACAGGGTTCATTGCGGCGACTGCTCAGAAAGAAACCACTACGCTCGGCAGAGGCGGCTCCGATTATACGGCGGCCATTGTCGGTGCAGCATTGAATGCGGACGAGATCCAGATATGGACCGATGTAGACGGTGTCTTGACGGCCGATCCGCGCAAAGTGCGTAAAGCATTCTCCGTTCCCGTAATGACCTATCAGGAGGCGATGGAGATGTCGCACTTCGGCGCCAAGGTCATCCATCCGCCGACCATTCTGCCGGCTCTCGCAAGGGGTATTCCCTTACGGATCAAAAACTCGTTCAAACCGGAACATCCGGGTACTTTCATTTCCACCAAGTCGGTCGATTCCGGATTCCTGATCAAAGGACTTTCTTCCATCGACGATATCGCACTGTTGACGCTGGAAGGAAGCGGCATGGTCGGCGTAACCGGTATCTCAGCGCGACTCTTCGGTGCGCTTTCCGCAGCCCGTATCAATGTCATTCTCATCACCCAAGGGTCTTCTGAACATACCATCACATTCGCGGTGAAACCTTCTGATGCAGGACCTGCCAAGCGTGCCATCGAGAGTGCTTTCGCGCTTGAACTGAAATCCAAACTGATCGAGCCGGTCCGGGTAGAAGAGGGGCTGAGCGTGTTGGCAGTGATCGGAGAGAACATGAAGAACACGCCGGGCGTCAGCGGAAGGTTGTTCCAGGCGCTCGGAAAAAACGGTATCAGTGTCGTGGCGACTGCACAGGGCTCCTCGGAATTGAATATTTCAACGGTCATACACCGCCCCGACCTGGTCAAAGCGCTGAATGCCATTCACCAAGCGTTTTTCTTGTCGGGGACACATACGCTTTCTGTCTTCCTGGTCGGTACCGGACTTATCGGAAAAACGCTGGTCGAGCAGATCGAGCATCATCGGCAGTATTTACGTACGTCCCGTTCGCTGGAGATCAACATCGTCGGTGTGGCGAACAGCAAGCGCATGTATTTCGACGCGGACGGCATCAACACACGGAAGATCTACGAAAAACTCGAAACGGCGGGCGATCCCATGGATCCTGCGGCTTTCGTCCAACGCATGGTCGATCTGAACCTTCCCCATTCAGTATTCGTGGATTGTACCTCGAGCGATGCGGTCACGGCCTGCTATCCTGATGTGCTCTCAAACAGCATCTCCATTGTCACTCCGAATAAACTGGCTAATTCCGGTCCGTACAAGATGTACCGGAAGCTCCACGAGCTGGCAGATCGTCACAACGTCCGTTTCCTTTATGAGACCAACGTCGGGGCGGGACTGCCTGTCATCAATACGCTCAACAGCCTTATCACCAGCGGCGACCGCATCCTTTCCATCGAGGCGGTACTGTCCGGTACGCTCTCTTTCATCTTCAATACGTTCCGAAAAGGTGTATCCTTTGCGGCTACCGTCAAGGAAGCCAGGGAGCGTGGTTATACGGAGCCGGATCCGCGCATCGACCTGAGTGGAAAGGATGTCGCCCGGAAGCTACTTATACTCGGAAGAGAAACCGGAATGCAATTGGAGATGAAAGACATCCGAATCGACCAGTTGTTGCCTTCGAATTGCCTTCGTGCCAAGACTGTCAACGACTTCATGAAAGAGCTGCAGCGTTCAGACGGCTATTTTGAAACGATGACTGCAAAGGCGGAGGCTAAAGGTCATAAGTTGCGGTTCATCGCCCGTTTGGAAAACGGTAAAGCCACCATCGTCCTGAAGGAGGTGAATGAACAGCATCCGTTCTACCATTTGTCCGGTAGCGACAACATCATCTCTTTCCGCACCGAGCGTTACAACGACCGCCCTTTGGTCGTCAAAGGGCCCGGAGCGGGAGCGGCCGTTACGGCTGCCGGTGTTTTCGCGGATATCATCAGCATTGGAAATTATTTCGATCGGGGTTGATACTCTAATTCAGTGAAAAAGAAGAACAGAAGCGTAACGGTTTTCGCACCGGCATCTTCCGCGAACCTCGGTTCCGGCTTCGATGTGTTCGGCTTGGCTGTAGAAGGGCCGGGTGACTTTCTTCGGTTAGAGGAGAATAGCAGCGGTCTCGTCCGAATCGTTTCCATTTCAGGCGATCAGGGGCGGCTTTCAAAGGTCGTTGAAGAGAATACAGCGGGCGTAGCATTATCCGCTTACCTGCGTGCCGCCGGAATCACCAAGGGCTTCGATATCCATCTCAAGAAAAAATTACCGCTGGGCAGCGGTCTGGGTTCCAGTGCCGCCAGCGCTGTAGCCGCAGTGTTCGCCGCGAACGAACTCTCCGGCCGACCGATGACAAAGTACGAGCTGATCCGTTGGGCTGCGGAAGGGGAGCGGGTTGCCAGCGGATCCGTCCATGCGGACAACATTGCCCCTTCGATGCTGGGCGGAATCACCTTGGTGAGGACGATGGAGGCAGACGATATCCTCTCGCTTCCTGTTCCGGCAGGCATGCGACTCGTCGTCGTTCATCCCCACGTAGAAGTCAAGACCAGTGATGCACGCAAAGTGCTGCCTAGGAATATTTCACTAAAAACCGGCATCGCGCAATGGGCGAATACGGCATCGTTGACAGCCGCCTGTTACCGGAACGATATGCAATTGTTCGGACGGGCGATGACGGATCTGGTTGCTGAACCGGCTCGCCGGGTACTCATTCCATGCTACGACGAAGTCAAAGCGACCGTTTTAGCCGCCGGTGCTGTCGGTTGCTGTATATCAGGAGCCGGTCCATCCATCCTTGCCGTCTTCACTTCTTCCGCCGCCGCAAGCACCGGTGCTGCAGCCATGAAAAGCATTTACCGCACGGCCGGCATCGGCTGCGACGTATTTATAACCCGCGTGGACCGAAAAGGAGCACGTGTTGTCCGCTAAGAAAGTCATGAGATATTACTCCACAAAAAACAAGGACCGCTTCTATAGCCTTCAGGAAGCAGTATTACTGGGACTGCCGGCTGATAACGGATTGTTCATGCCGGAGTCAGTTCCTGTGCTGGATGAATCCTTCTTGCGTTCCTTGCACGGCAAATCCCTGACGGATATCGCAGGCACGGTCGCCCGTTCCTGGTTCGGTCAGGAAGTGCCGGAGGCGGAACTCTTGCAGATGGTGCAGGATGCGTTCCCGTTCGATACGCCGCTGGCTCGTCTTGATGACCATACCCATGTTCTGGAACTATTTCATGGACCTACGCTCGCATTCAAGGATGTCGGTGCCCGTTTCATGGCCCGACTCATGTCCTGGATGGTTCGCGGCAGCAATCAGAAACTCACCATCCTCGTGGCTACATCCGGAGATACCGGAAGTGCAGTAGCTAGTGGTTTCTTCGGCGTAGATAACATCGATGTGGTCATTCTCTATCCTTCCGGCAAGGTGAGTGATTCGCAGGAAAAGCAACTGACCACCTGGGGTGGCAACATCCGCGCGCTTGAGGTGCAGGGGACCTTCGACGATTGTCAACGCATGGTGAAGGAGGCGTTCCTCGATGCGGATTTGCGCTCGCGGTTCACGCTCACTTCCGCCAACAGCATAAACATCGCCCGACTCGTCCCTCAAAGTTTCTATTATTTCCGTGCCGCCGCCCAACTCCCGAGCGATGCATCCATCTGCTATGTAGTGCCGAGCGGTAACTTCGGCAATCTCACCGCAGGACTGCTGGCAAAACGGATGGGGCTTCGTGTACAAGGATTCATTGCCGCGACGAACGTGAACGATGTGGTGCCACAGTATCTTGATACCGGCGATTTTTCCGCGCGACCTTCGGTATCCACCCTCTCAAATGCCATGGATGTCGGTAATCCCAGCAACTTCTGGCGGATGACGGAGCTCTATCACGGATCCCTTCAGGAGATGCTGAAAGACATACGTGGTTGTCGTGTGGAGGAAGCTGAAACGGTGACCGCGATGCAGGATTGTCTGCGTCGCTTCAATTATGTCATCGATCCCCACGGAGCGGTCGGTTACCATGCCTGGCAACGTTTACGTTCGCAGTTTCCTCCGGACTGTCACGGCGTTCTTCTGGAAACCGCCCATCCTGCCAAATTCGGGAGCGTCGTAAAATCAGCGCTGGGGATGGAAGTGGAAATCCCGGAGCGACTTGCAGGTATCATCAAAAAAGAAAAGAATTCGACACTTGTCGCCCCCGAATTCAGCGCATTGAAGCACTACCTTTTGTCGGTAACCCGTTGACGCTTAGATTTTCACAATAGTTTTTTTACGCTAATTTTGAGCCATATTAATGCTTGTACGGCTGTAAATGCGGCGTTTTCTTCTTTTTTTTCTGCACCTGGTCCCGGTAATCGCCTTCTCAGCAACCGGTACGGTCTTTATTTCAAGAGACACGACTTATTCCGGTTTAGTGCTGTTGGACAAGCACATCGTGATTCGTCCAGGAAAGACACTGACGATTGCGGCCGGGGCTGAATTGCGCCTGAGTTACGGCATCAATATCACGACGGATTCTTTGGGACATATCCTGGTTGCCGGAACTTCCACCCAGCCTGTCCGCATCGTCCCCCTTCGGTCTGATACCTATTGGGGAAGCCTCCATGCCAAAGGAACCGGAGCTACTGTAACCGTTGCATTCGCCGAGGTCGTGGGCGGACAGATAAAAGCGACGGAGAACGCCGCATGCCAGGTGACCGACTCCTACCTTCACCATTACAATCTCAATGACAACCCCATTGTTCTCACAAAGGATGCGGTGAACGCATACATCGCACGGACGCACGTGAGCAATTATTACGAGATCAACCTTGTGCGGACTCCGTCAGTCGTCGAAGACTGTCTGTTCGAATTCACCACTGCCGATGCCATCGACTTCGACAACGCACCTGCCGGTACCGTAATCAGACGCACCACTGTCCGGTATGGCCGGGGCACCAATATCGATGCAATCGATTGGGGGAAAGTCGATTTCCAACCGCCGGGATCCCAGGGGCGCGTAGAGAATTGTCTGATCCATGATTTCAGCGACAAAGGCGTATCCGTCGGCGAGGGTTGTCTGGGTGTTACGGTGACCGG
>JBJOMA010000096.1:0-2774 GCA_046052625.1 Bacteroidota bacterium | reverse complement strand
TTCACAGTATCTGGTGGGAGGATGACCTGTACCACAATACGTTCCGGATACAGACCGGTGTCGAGGCTCGTTATGTTTCGCCGTTCCTTGGCGACGCTTTCATGCCCGCCACAGGTTCTTTCTACCTTCAGGACGAATTCGCCACAGGCGAGTTCCTGCGGTGGGATGTGTTCGTGCGGTTGCAGATCAAGACTGCCGCATTATATTTACGACTGGAGAACGCCGGCGCCGGAAGCATCACGGATCCGTATTACCTGACTCCGTACCAACCGCAACCCGGACGGGTATTCCGGTTCGGCGTACGTTGGCGGTTCTTCGACCAGTGATCAGGTCTTCTGTTTCTTCTTCCTGGCGGCCGGAAAAAGGACGTTGTTCAGAATCAAACGATATCCGGGCGAATTAGGATGTAGTGACAAATCCGTGGGAGGATCCCCGACCTGATGCTGATAGTCTTCCGGATCGTGTCCGCCGTAGAACGTCCACGTCCCTTTGCCGAAATCGCCGTGGATATAGCGCGCTTCGTCTTCCGCCTTGCACTCCCCCATGATCAGCACTTCGGGTTTCATCGTACGTTTCTTGAACGAGGTTGTCTGTCCAAGGAAGCCCTTGATCACTTGCTCGTGATTCTGACAAAGCATGGTCGGTACAGGATCCCACTTCGCTGAGAACTCGAACAACGTGAAGAAATCATTGGCGCGGTCGATCTTCCGGGCAGGCGGCTGGTTGTCGATGTCGCTGAATTCATATTCGTACGGGTTCGTGCTCAGCTTGAAATTGCGGAAGGCAAAGGCCCTGGAATAGTCCAGTTTGCTGTTCATTGCAGGATCTGCGCCATCGCCGTCAAACATCTCCCCGCAGATATCTGTTCCCTCTGCAGTAAGAGCAATGTCGTAACTGTCGGTTGCCGAGCACATGGCGAAAAGGTATCCGCCGCCGACTACGAAATCGCGGATTTTTTTAGCCACCTCCAATTTCATCATGGAGACCTTGGAGAAGCCCAATTTGGTCGCCATCGCTTCCTGCAGCCGGACGTCCTCCTGGTACCAGGCCGCATTGCGGTAGGCGGCCCAGAAGCGACCGTACTGTCCTGTGAAATCCTCGTGGTGCAGGTGTAACCAATCGTATAGCGGCAACTTCCCGCTGATCACTTCCTCGTCGTAAACGACATCGTATGGGATCTCCGCATAGGTGAGCGTAAGTGTAACCGCATCGTCCCACGGCATCTTGTTCTTCGGCGAATAGACGGCGATCTTGGGCGCCTTCTCCAGCTTGACCACATCCTGGTTGACTTCCGGGTTGGAGATTTCAGTCAGCAGAGCACCGGCCTGACCGTCGGCAATGAGCGTGAAGGAAACACCGCGTATGGTACATTCCTGTTCAATACGGGTATTATCTCCGATAAGAAAACTTCCTCCCCGGTAGTTCAGAAGCCATTGCACATCCAAGCCGTCCTGAAGCACCTTGAAGGCCAGACCATACGCCTTCAGGTGATTGGTCTGGGTATCGTCCATCGGAATCAGGATGAACGCGCCGGACGAACGGAATACTGAACAAGCCAATATCAGCAGTAAAATGACCCTTTTCATCTTATCTCAATATACGGATAAGCCGTAAAAAAGTGAACGGTTCCCGCAATAAATAATTGAATGTCGGAGTTCAATTATGCTACAAAAAAACCAGCCGGCATCTGCCGGCTGGTCCTTCAATAAGACAATGTTCAATTCAAATCAATCATCTCAGAAATCCATTTTCATCTGGGACTTCTTCTTACCTGGTTCTGCACTATCCGTTTTTTTAGCAGGTCCTGTAATCATGTCCCACTCAACGGTGACCGCTTTTTCTTCCTTGAGTGGCTTTGCTTTTTTTGATACAGGAGCTCCTTTCACCGATATCTTCGGAGCCGGTGCCTGTTTGGCGGCCGGCTTTTTCGATGCAGCGACCTTGGATTCAGGAGGGGAAGGCTTTGAGGTCTTTCCTTTACTTACGGGTACGGATTTGGAGGGCGAAGCGGCTACATCGGCCAACTTCAGCTGCTCGGTTTTCTTAGCCGGTACCGCATCGGATAACTTGACGACCTTCGAAGCAGAGTTCTTCGTAAGGGTGACACCGATCGTACCGCGACCTTTGATTTCGTAGTCGTTGAAGTCCACGTCAAGCTGGGTAATGCGCAACTTCGGCTTAGGCCGGAGCATGACACGTACCTTTTCCCCTCCCTGTTCGAGTGTGCCGTAAGAAAGGTACAGGATCTTCGATCCCTCATTGCCCTTGGTCAGGACATACTCCTTGTCGCGGGTCGTACCGCCTACGGTGAACCGCTTCACCATGACTGCTCCGCCACGGCCATCCTGATAAATCAGATTGAAAACCAGTTCAGGATCCGACTTACGGAAGACGGAGATATACCGGACATCCTTGCCCACGTATTTCTTATCGCCCACCTTGGTGACAATCAGAGAACCTTCGCCTCGGATGACCAGGATCTCATCGAGATCGGAACATTCGCTGACGAATTCGTCTTTTCGCATGCCATAACCTGCGAATCCGTCCTCGCGGTTGACGTAGAGCTTCTGGTTATTGATGATGACTTCCGAGGCAACCACCTGTTCGAATGCGCTGATCTTGGTCTTACGCTCCCGGCCTTTCCCGTACTTGCGGATCAGTTCTTTGAACCATGCGATGGTGTATTGCTTGATGTTCGCCAGGTTGTTCGCGACCTCGTCCAATTCTGCTTCCAGACCACGGATCTTCTCGTCCTGCTCCTTTACATCGTATTT
>JBJOMA010000095.1:0-3542 GCA_046052625.1 Bacteroidota bacterium | reverse complement strand
ATGTAACAGCGCCGGTTGCCCCGACCCTGGCCGATGTAACCGGTGAATGTTCCGCAAGTGCAACCGCTCCGACGACCACCGACAACTGTGTCGGAACAGTCACCGGTACCACAAGCGATTCCACTTCGTTCACCACCCAGGGAACACGCACCATCACATGGTCCTTCACGGACGGCAACGGAAACACTTCAACGGCCACTCAGAATGTGATCGTCGATGATGTAACAGCGCCGGTTGCCCCGACCCTGGCCGATGTAACCGGTGAATGTTCCGCAAGTGCATTGGCTCCGACGACCACCGACAACTGTGTCGCAACGGTCACAGGTACCACGAGCGATTCCACATCATTCATCACCCAGGGAACACGTACCATCACTTGGACCTTCAATGACGGAAACGGTAACACCGCTACGGCTACACAAACGGTGATCGTCGATGATGTAACAGCGCCGGTTGCCCCGACCCTGGCCGATGTAACCGGTGAATGTTCCGCAAGTGCAACCGCTCCGACGACCACCGACAATTGTGTAGGCACGGTCACCGGCACCACGAGCGATTCCACTTCGTTCACCACCCAGGGAACACGTACCATCACATGGTCCTTCACGGACGGCAACGGAAACACTTCAACGGCCACTCAGAATGTGATCGTAGATGATGTCACAGCGCCGGTTCCCCCGGTCCTTTCGGACGCGGTCGGTCAGTGTGATGTTTCTTTGACGATTCCGCAGGCTACTGACGCGTGTGAGGGCACTATCGACGGAACTACTCCGATCCTCTATTTCGGCAGCCAAGGCACGTGGACGATCACCTGGACTTTTGACGACGGTAACGGAAACACCTCAACGGCCACTCAACTGGTCATTGTCGAGGATGACACGCCTCCGATCGCCAGCTGTCAGGCAGCTACCCTCTATTTGGACGCTCTCGGCTCAGCTACGTTGACTACGAGTGATGTGGATGATAATTCCACCGATAACTGTGCAATAACAAGTCGAGTACTTTCTCAGACTTCTTTCGACTGCTCCCATCTCGGAGCCAATACGGTAACCTTGACCGTAACGGATATCGGTGGCAACTCGACTACCTGTACTTCGACAGTAACGGTCGTCGACAACATCGCTCCGATCATCAGCGGTATGCCGGCCAGCTTCACGTCATCCAGTGCCTGCTCAGGCCCGGTGACGTGGACACCGCCGACGGCATCCGACAATTGCGGCACCGTTACCCTGACGAGCAATATCGCACCCGGTTCTGTGTTCCCTGGCGGGACCACCACGGTCACCTATACAGCCACTGACGGCTCGGGCAACTCCAGCACCGCCAGCTTCACGGTCACGGTAGTGAGCTTCTCCATCGGCACGACGCAGACCAATGTGACCTGCTTCGGCGCGAACGACGGTACGGCTTCGGTCAATACGCTGAATACGCAGGGAGCGATCACTTACCTATGGAGCAACGGCGCTACAACGCAGACCGCTACAGGACTGAATGCCGGTACGTATACGGTTACGGTGACTGTAGGCGGAACCTGCTCCCAATCGGCCTTCGTGATCATCACCTCACCGGCGCGACTGAATGCCAGTACCAATTCAACAGATGTTTCCTGCTTTGGCGGATCGAACGGCACCATCACCTTCAGCAGTCCTGCCGGAGGCTCGGGCAACTATGAATTCTCCATCACGAATGGCGCTTTCTGGCAGATTCCGGGCACCTTTAGCGGTCTTCCGGCCGGTTCATATACCGTGTTGATCCGGGATGCTTCCAACAGAACTTGTTCCAGGTCGTTAGGTACAGAAACCATTGGACAACCGAACCAGCTCACGGTCACCATCGGTACCAATCCGGGAACCAGCGTCTGTCAGGGTGGCAGTATCACACTGTGTGCCGTCACCTCCGGACCGGCTTCCGGTGCCACCTATCTTTGGAGCAACCTTGCAACGACCAGCTGCATCAATTATAACACGGTCGGTTCCACCTCCTACTCGGTACGTGTGACCAACAGTGCCGGCTGTTCAGCAACCTCTCCCACGGTAACCGTAACGGTCAACCCGAGTGTCACTGCAAGTGTCTCCATCTCTTCCAATATCAGCGGACCGGTCAGTCCGAGTACGAGTATCATCTTTACGGCCACTCCGGTAAACGGTGGTACAAGTCCGGTCTATACCTGGAAGTTGAACGGCACCACGGTCGGCACGAACAGTCCTACCTATACAGCAAGCAGTTGGACCAGCGGTGATGTCGTACAATGTATTATGGCCAGCAATGCGCCTTGCGTAAGTGGCAGCCCGGCGACATCCAATTCAATCACTGTCAGCGTTTCTTCCATTACGGTCAGGTATATCGTATCCGATGTCACGGCTAATCGCGTGTATTACTACGATCCGAATTTCGTCTTCATCCAGAGCAATCCGTTATCGACGAACGTCCTGAACGGGGTAACCAATGCGGAGGACATCTGGGCGACATCTAATTACGTCTATATCCTGGACGGCGTGAACAAGCGCATCTACCGTAGCAATGGCGCTGCGACGGTCACCACCGTTTCCCGCCCCTTACGGAACACTTCCGGCCAGGGATTGAACCCTCTGACGGGTATTGCAATCGTTGGCAATCACCTGCTGGTGGTCGACAAGAAGGCAAAGGCGATTTACCGCTATGACCTGACTGCAGCCTTCAGCGGCACGACGAACTACACTGCCTTGCAGAAGATTTCGTTGAATAATTCAAACACGAATGCAGAAGCGTTATCCTACGATGCCGGCACGAATGCCTTCTACGTATTGGACAACAGTTCCACTAAGGCGTTCTACCGTTATCCGATCACCTCGATGACCACTTCCGCCATCTCGGTGGGAAGCTCGACCCGTTCACGTCCCATGTTGACCAATACGGGTGCTGCACTGACCACACCTACCGGCTCGGTTGTATACGGAACAGATTCGATCCGGATCACCGACCGTGGACTCGACCGGACATTCAATTACAAGATTTCCGCCCTGTTCACAGCACCATTGACAACAAGTCTGACCGCAATGAGCGTGAACAACCTCAACTCCGGCAACCTCAACTCCACCGGTATCAGCCTGGTGTCCACCACCACCATGATCCGTGGCGTGGAAGACGGTGCACCGGTTGAAACCGTACAAGAAGCGGCACCGGAAGGACTGACGATGTATGTGTACCCCAACCCGGCACACGACTACTTCAAGGTGTTCATAAGCGGACTCGCCGAGAATGGAGATGCACAGCTTCACATCTTCGACATGGCAGGCAAAATGTTGTATGAAGAGAAGATCGAGGCGGGCAGCGCGAGCTTCGACAAGGAGTTCACCCTGAACAATTATGCTCCGGGCTTCTACTTCGTCTTCATCACACAAGGTGACCAACGCAAAATGATGCGACTCGTCATCCAATAACGGAGGCAATTCAACAGGTTGCTAAAGCGGCAGTTCCCACGCGGGACTGCCGCTTTTTTCATATGCGTTCCCTATGTGGGAAATACACAGTGGCGGGGTAAAAAAAGAAAAGCCTCATCAGGT
>JBJOMA010000094.1:0-2990 GCA_046052625.1 Bacteroidota bacterium | reverse complement strand
CGAAGGTGAAGCCGTCTTTTTGCAGGAGATTTAGGCGGCCGCCGGCACGGTGGTGCTTCTCGACCATTTCGACCCTGTAACCGCGGGAACTCAACCGAAGAGCGGTAGCGAGCGCTCCCAGACCGGTGCCGATGATCAGTACTTTTTTTGGCATGTGATGACGGTTTAAAGGGGAACGCCGGGACACCCCGATTGTTCAGTTGGAGGCATTGCGGAAGTGCTCTTTTTTAAAGAGCAACAATCCGAATTCTTCGCACTCTTCTTTGCCCATGTTCTTATGGTGTACCTTATGGGCTTTACGCATTGCGCGGAAATATTTTGAATCCAGTTTGTCCAACCATTTTCCGCGCCGATGAATGAAAACGTCGTGAAGGATGAAGTAGGTCCAGCCGTAAGCGGTAACCCCAACACCCATCCAGAATCGGTAGTCAAGGTTTTCCCAGCCGAAATACATCAGGATCATGGCGATGGTGGCATAGAACAGGAAGAAGAAGTCGTTCTTTTCGAAGATGCCGTGCCGCGGACGATGGTGACTTTCGTGCAGTGACCACAGGAATCCGTGCATGACGTATTTGTGGGTCGTCCAGGCGACCCCTTCCATCGCGAAGAAAGTGATCAGGAAAGCGGCAATATTGATCAGCAAGGTAGCGTCCATGTTGCGAAGGTAATAAAACGGCGCGGAGGGTTAACCTTGTTCCGGCATGCAAGTGGGGAACACGCTACCGGCTGAAATTGTTCAGGAAAGCGCCTTAAAATCAGGCAAAGGCGGTTCCTGTGTAAATACCTGCCAGAATTAAAAAATCGCCGAATTTTTGCGACCATGTTGTTTTTTCTTTGAGCCAGAGGTCTGCAATCACGAATGTGGCAAGGGGTTGTGCAAGGACTAACAATGCAAAACGACTGACCGGCAGCCTGCTCATGCCCAGGTTGCAAAATAGCACACCGAGGATGGTCAGAAGACTGATGACGAAGATTAGTAGGTGAACTTGAATTCCCGTACTGTCCGGCGGTTCCGGTTCCTGTCGGCCGAAGCCCAGTAATCCGATGCCGCTTACGAGTACAACCACAGATTCCTGCATCAGAGAGAACTGTAACACGCCGGTTTCCGGTATCATCTTTTTGAATCCCAAGTTCGCAATACCCCAACAGCAAGCACCCAGCAGGGCCCAAGCTATTCCCTTATTCAACGAAAGTGTCCGGAATCCGGTCCGATCCATCATCAGGACGCCAAGGAGACTGATGGAGAGGGAGAAAATGAGCTCCCAATGAAACGGTTCATGTAATAACGACCATCCCAGAAACGCGCTCAGTAGCGTTGATATGCAGACGATCATGCCGGAAATGCCGGCAGGCTGGTGTTTCAGGGAGTGAATGAACAGGTAGAGGCCTAACAGCGAAATCAGGATACTGCCGACGGAACGCAGTAAGGATTCGTGAATCGGATAATAGTTCTCACTTTCCGTCAATTTCAGGTACCATTCCGGTCGGAGACATATCCACTGTCCGGCTAGGAATAGTACCAGGATGAGGCCCGCAGACCAACAGCTTCTGCGGAAGAGCATCGTGTTGACAGTCATTTTCGGCAGAAGGGGTTTCCAGATGACATTGCTGACACCGAAAGCGATCATACCGAATAAGACAAAGAAGGAAGCCATTAGAAAGATTTAACGTTACTAAGGTACGGTATGGATGGATAAAATAGGTGTTGCAACAAATGATGTCATCTGGTGTCAATCGAATTACAAGGATGACTTCAGATGCTCTGGGTATGTTTATTTTTGAATTGCTCCATCAGTCTGATTCGCAGCAGACTTTTTGATGTTTTATTGAAAGCCCGCCTGAAAAGACGGGCTTTCACCTTTTTTTGACAAAAGTCTTCCCTGCCTTAAATGGTGCCAATTGACAATTTAGTATTAAAAAGGCTTTTTTATACTTTTTTAAAGGGAAATAATATGATAAACTATCTTTTATTGTCACCTGATGACAATCGATTGATTCAAAATGACGCATGAATAGTGATGTAGGTTACTTTTAGTACCTGAGAAACCATTTTTTTAAGCTTTATGCAGGTAAACAGGATTCTTTCCATTGTCAATAAGTTGAGTTTAGGCCCTGAAACGGTTAGCTCACTGCACCACAAGCTGGAATCGGAAGGGTTCAAAGTTTCGCAGCGAACGGTTTACCGTGACTTGTTGAAATTGGAAGAGACGTTCCAGATGGGGAATATCCGGCTCAAACGGTACGACGGCGAATTCAACAAGGCCACCTGGATCATCGTCTCTTCGGACGGCTCCGCATCGATGCGTAACGACTTCTATCTTCAGACGTTTCTGACGGAACACCTGAAGCCCGACTGGGCGAAGTCTTTCACGGGAAACAGCATCGAGGATCTTTTTTCCGGAGGAAATGCCATCAATGAGTCGGAGGCGATATCCATTCAGAAGAATATTTCGCAGTTCTCCATTCAGCATTCCAACTGGGGAGAGTTCTTCTACGATCACGAACACTACAACCGGTTGAAGGATATCATCTGGGCCATTTCCAATCAGCGGATCATCCATATCGTTTTTTACGATCACGTGGCAGAAATGGAATACAAGTTCCGCCCGCTCAAAGTGGTTTACCACCGGGGAGCACTCAACGTCCTTGGCTGGCGGATTCATGGGGAACAGACAGAAATGTCTTTTCAGGAGCTGGATTGCATCCGGACAACCCGGATCACCAACGAAAGGTATCAGCAAGTCAACGAGGACGCCATCGTCCGTCAGGCGCTTCTGGAGCGCTTCGGCATCCACGATTCGGTAGACACGGACCGGCATACTGTCATCCTGGAGATGGGCAGAGGGCCGGCCATCTTTCTCAAGAACCGTATGTGGCATCCGACCCAGTCCTTCCGCGAAGAAAACGGCCGGTGGCTGATGGAGTTCTCCTGCACCATCAACATCGAGTTGGTCGGGTGGATATTCAGCTGGCTCGAACATGTGAAGGTG
>JBJOMA010000093.1:0-5348 GCA_046052625.1 Bacteroidota bacterium | reverse complement strand
TACGACTCGCGCACGCAAAGGGCATACGTATCGTACCGCTTAGCGGTCCGTCGAGCATCCTGTTAGGACTTATGGCCAGCGGACTGAACGGTCAGCGCTTCCGCTTTCACGGATACCTGCCGCGTGAAAAATCCGACCGGCAATCCGCCCTGAAACAACTGGAAAAGGACATCCGACGATCGGGCGAGACCCAGATTTTCATTGAGACACCCTACCGGAACCAAGCTTTGCTGGAGGATATGCTTTCGACCCTCCAAACGGACATCCTCCTCTGCATCGGGCGGGAACTGGACAGTGACAAAGGCTCCGTGCTGACGAAGTCGATCAGTGACTGGAAAAAAACACGTCCTGAACTTGGAAAACAGCCGTGCATCTACTTGCTCGGAGCGGGTCCGGCTTGGCGCCGCACCGTTTAACAGTCACTTGGAAGCGGTCTCCGGCTCCCCGACACCGTCAATTGCAATATCGAAAATAAGTGTGGAATACGGCGGGACGATGTATTTGGCTGTAGTCGCGTCCTTCAATCCCGTTTCTCCATAGGCCAGGCTTGAAGGCATGATAAGGGAGAACCGGTCTCCGACACGCGCATTACGGAAAGCAATCTCCCAACCTTTCAGGACTTCATTCCGACCCGGCACGAAACGCATCGGCTTGCCTTTCTCAGTGGCACTGATCAGACTGCCATCCATCAGTCGGCTGCGGTAATAGACGGTCACTGACTTACCGGTATCAATGCGCAATCCCGAACCCTGCACCGTCATGATCTTATACAATCCGTTCGAATCTGGTGAAGCATCGATCTTATTACGCTCGATGAATTCGGTTAATACTTTCTTCTCCTGACGCTGAAGTTTGGAATACTGCATCTGCATCTCGATCTCTGCTTCGGAATAAGGCTGCACCTTCAACACCTTCACATCGTATTGCACAAAAGACCCCGGTTTCAACTTGGTATCCGACTGCCGTACCTGCTTTACATCAGCGAACAGGGATTCATAAAGCGAATCAGCCGAAACAAAAAACGTAGCACTGTCGCCTACGCCCAGCAATAACAGGCCTTCTTCATAGCTGCCGACGAAAGGAATCGTTTTAAGCTGCAAACGGAAAGGTGTTCCCAGTTTACGTGTATCAATCATCACAGTGTCATCCGTATGGCAGACCAGCTCCATGGTGACATAATCACCCATGACAGGCTTCTTCCCCTTGCCATCCGTATACAACAGGTAACGCAAACCTGAATCAGTGACGTGCTCCCGGCTGTCCCTACAGCTCAATAAGGTGAAAAAGATGGTCGTAATCGTCAAGATCCGTTTCATGGCTGGACATCTAATAGTTGAAGGTCGTAATAAAGTGCTGTGGCGCCGGCAATCTTGTCGTCGTTGCCGATCATTCCGTAAGCAAGGTGTGCAGGAAGAACGACACGGGCATGCGTTCCTTCCGGAAACAAGCGTAAGGCTTCTTCAAGTCCGCGTACCCGATTCCCTTCAGCCATGCGAAAGGTGTCAGGATCCTGCTTTGTGATGTCATACAAAAGCGTTCCGGCGAGATCATATACCCGGTAAGCCAGGATGACCTGATCGTGCTCCTTCGGTCGAGGTCCGCTTCCAGTCGACAGTACCTGATAACGCAGCCCGGTACCGCTGGACTCCATACGGAACTGATGCCGGGTGATGAAATCATCTATGTCCTTTTTCTCATCGCGCACCATGATCCGGTTGACGTTTTCGAGGCGCTCGCGGTATTCAGCCTCTGTCAGTTCCTGCTTCTTCTCGGAGTTACAGGAAAAGAGGGCAACGTTCAATAAAAGAATGCAAGAGAAAAGCACTTCTTTAATGCGGAAAGCAAAAGCGACGGATGCCATTGTCAGACAGTCAGCTTGGATTTATAGTCCGGCAAAAGGGCAAGGAATCGCTCAACCGTTTTTTCCAAAGAATCGGTAGATTTTCCGCCGGAAGCATTTCGGTGTCCGCCACCCTGAAAGTGGCTGCCGGAGAACTCCTTTACGGAGAAATCATCTTTGGATCTAAAAGAGATCTTGACGATACCGTCCCGTTCAGCGAAAAAGGCGGCGAAGCGGATGCCGGAGATACTCAACGCATAGTTCACCAATCCTTCCGTATCACCCGGCTTGAAATTGAACATTTCCATTTCAGCCGAGGAAAGCGCCAGGTAGGCGGTATTGAACTCGTTAAGTACGGTGAGTTTCTCTTTTAATGCATAGCCCAGCAACCGGAGACGGTTTTCCGTCGACTGGTCGTAGACCCGCTCATGGATACGGTAATTCACGGCACCGGCTTCCATGAGTCCCGCAATGATGCGGTGAGTCGAGGCTTTCATGGAACTGTATCGGAAGGAATTCGTGTCGGTCATGATACCGCAATACAGGCATTCGGCGACGTAAGGAGTAATCAGTGAATGTTCGCCCATGGCACCGATGAATTCGTAGACAAGCTCGGCCGTGGCGCAAGCGTCTGTGTAGGAAAAGACATGATCGAATCCCGGCTCCGGATCCAGATGGTGGTCGATCAGGATTTTGACGCCGGTAGCATTCCGAAGAACCGGCTCCATCCATTCGGTGCGGTTGTACCAATTGAAGTCGAGACAGAAAACAACCTGAGCACTATTGATCCGTTCGACGATCTCCTGGTTGTCTGCATCGAAAACGATCACCTCCTCATGGCCGGGCAGCCAGTGAAGGAAATCAGGATAATCGGAAGGGACGATCACCGTGACCTGATGCCCCTTGCTTCTCAGATAACCGGCCATTCCCAGGGAAGAGCCCATGGCGTCACCGTCGGGACGGTGATGAGTAGTGATCACCACGTCACGTGGAATGAATAACAGGTCCTTGACAGGTGCGATCCGATCTGCCGGAAAATGCGGAGTGGCCATGGTGGAGCAAAGGTACGCTTTCAGCGCCTAATTCTGCAGTCGTTGAATCCCGGTTATCAGGTAAAAAAGCAGCAGTTGACGGGGTAACGTTTACATGACTGACTTTCGTACACTAGTTTGGAGTACATTTGATTTTACACCTGCGTTACTATGAGAACTATCCGACTTGTCTTGATTGCCAACCTTTTGATTTTACAATCGACCGTATTCGCAACCACGTGCGGAACGGTTGTCATCGTTACAGGAAACTCGCTTTGTTTCGGAGATTCCACAGGAAGCGCTGTGCTTACCCCTAGCAGCTCTCCTGATCCCTACTGGCTCACTTTGAATGGCGCCATCAGTCAGTTTTATACAACCGATTCCCTGTCCGGTCTGACAGCAGGGTCTTATACCTACCTGATTACGGACTCCGTAAGCGGATGTTCCGACACCGGAACGTTCGTCATCACCGGACCGGCTGCACCCCTGTTCGCCACCGCGACAACGTCGACTGCTTGCGCCGGTGCGCTCGGTTGGGCAGCGGTTACTGTAACCGGCGGTACACCACCCTACATTTTCCTTTGGAACAACGGAAGCACTTCCCCTGTGCAGCAAGGACTTCCTCCCGGCGTATACTTCATCAGCGTCCTTGACGCAAACGGCTGCAACACGAGTACGACTGCCACCATCTTACCGCTCCCTCCGATAACGCTTACATTCTCCGTTGTTCCTCCCAGCTGTAATTCCTGTAATGACGGCAGTATCATCGCCAACGCCACCGGCGGAGCTCCTCCGTTCACTTACAGCTGGAACAGCACCAGCGTTTCCGGTAATACATTGACAGGAGTAGCTCCAGGGATTTACAACTGCTGTGTCACGGATGCGAACGGCTGTCAAACCTGCGACAGTGTATTGTGCCTGGGACCCGGCTACCAATATGTTTCAGGAGTCGTATTTTACGACCACAATGGAAACGGAGTTCGTGACTCCGGGGAAACAGGTGCTGCCAACTACCACATCTTCCTGCTGCCCGACAGCCTGGAGGCACTGAGCGGTCCAAGCGGTCAGTACGGTTTTTTCCTTACCAACGGCACTTACATAGACTCGCTGGCCGTTCCCGCCGGATGGCATACCACTACGGCCTCTGGTTACCAGGTGAACCTGACCGGCAACAATATCACCGGACTTGATTTCGGACTGTATCCGGATAATCCTGATGCCGGATGGGCCGTAGGCTATCTCTTTCCTCCCGCACCCCGATGCCTGTCTCAGCGAATCTATATGCTTCGCGTGCAGAATACCGGATGGGGAACCGCCTCCGGCGTATCGGCACTTACCTTGGATCCGCAGATGACGTTGGTGAGCACCTCGCCGTCTGCCGATTCCGTCATCGGAACGTCCTGTTATTTTCACTTTGACTCCCTCAACAGCGGACAAAGCAGCTACCTCTACGTCACCGCCCAATTACCCGCTGCCGGTTCTATCCTCCAGTTGAACTACCGGATATGGACCTTGGATTCAAGCGGAGCATTGGCCCTGAGCGATTCCTCCTGCCTTACACAAACGGTTTTGTGCTCCTACGATCCCAACGACAAGGCCGTAAACCCTTCAGGAACCTGGAGCACGAGCTTCATCCCTGAACTCGTAGTAATGGACGCGCCCCTTGAGTATACGATACGCTTCCAGAACACGGGAAACGACACCGCCTATGTGGTCGTCATCCGGGATACCATAGACAGTGACCTGGACCTTTCCACCATGGAAATCATCGGCGCTTCGCACCCGATGACCGCGAATTTCAGATCAACACGGGAAGTGACATTCACCTTTGATAATATCCTGTTGCCGGACAGTAACGTAGACGAACCCGGCAGTCACGGATTCGTCCAATACCGGATCCGCCCCGTTCCCGGATTGCCGTACAATACCTACGTGTACAACACGGCACATATCTTCTTCGATGCGAACGCTCCTATTGTAACCAACACCACCATCTCCCGTTACGATGCGCTTACCGGAGTCTTTAATGAACTGCCCAAATCTTCCGAACTGCTAATCTATCCGCATCCGGTCATTGGAATTGCCACGGTCACTTTCGAGCAAGTACCCGCCGAAGGATTCAGGTTGTCAATAACAGACCTTCTTGGCAGGGAAATACATTCGTTCGGAGTGATACGCAGCGAAACGATCAGGTTAGATGTTTCATCGATGTCCAGTGGCCTCTACCTGCTGCGTGCCCTGGATATTTCGAATGGAACGTCGATAAGTCGAAAGCTGATCGTCCGTTAACCGGCTGCTCGCAGGCAGCGTTCTCTTTCGTACCTTTGGAGCATGGCATCTGCCTCGCTTCGAGAACGTTTTTTCCGCCATGTCGCCCAGACCAGCGACGCTCCACCCGGCAACGACTTCGTCGGTGCGGAGGGGTGTCATCTCATCGGAGCCGACGGCCGGAAATATATCGATGCGATCTCAGGTAT
>JBJOMA010000092.1:0-5033 GCA_046052625.1 Bacteroidota bacterium | reverse complement strand
GTGCAGCTGCCAGGCTGATCAATACCTCTTGCATCCCGTATGTCCGTAAATTCCTGGAGGGACATTGTGTCGATTACCAGGAGACGGACCTGTGGTTTCGGTTATTGGTATTGCATGCCTACCATGCCGGTGCCGGAAACGTACGTTGTGTCATCGATCAGCTGAAGCCCTCCTCCGGCGGGGTCAGGCTGATGCAGCAGGTATGGAGGACCACCTGCGGGGGATTCAAAAACGAATCGCAGAACTATTCACAGATCGCACTGGCCTCCATTTTGAACTTCTCGGAACTGATCGGAATGGACGGGGACACCGTTTACCTTGTTCGAGGCGACAAGCTAATGCATGAATACCGCCAGTTCAGGCGTTCCATGAAACCGTACGAGGCGCATGAATTTCTTCAGGCGACACTTGCTGCCTATGAAAAGGATTTTGTCGATGAAATGATTCCTTACGATTATTTCATGGAACGCATCAGCAAGGTCCGCTCAGGTTTCACCGAGCTCGCCAATCTGATGCGCCCGGGTAGTGAAGATGTGGTGCTGAAGACGTATCCCGCCGATGAAAAACACATTACTGCGGTTGCAGCTGAATTGACCAAGCGTCGCAGATACGAGGATGCCGTCCGACTGCTTCGGTTGAACCTTGACCTCCATCCGTCTTCACCTGAAATCCCGGATCGGCTTGCAAAGAATTTCCTCTTGATGGGTGATCGTAAAATGGCTGAAGCCTATGCGCGGAGAGCCTCCACCGATGTGGCACCGCCGGTCGCTCCGGCAGGCGGCGAGGGACGCTGAACGATGTCTAATAATCGTACTTTTACATCGCTTTTGATCGGTATGTATTTTAAGTTGTTCCTTTTCGCTGCTTGCATTTCGGTTTTTTCAAATGATTTGATCGCCGGGTCCGTTACATCGACCGCCGCGGATTCAGTGCGCTATCGCTGTGGATTGGAGCCCGATGAAAACGCTCCCTGTTGGATCAACTTGTCTACACGCTCGCAAATTGACGGTAAATACGTTTCGCGAACGGACAGCCAGCATCCGTATGGTATCGGTTGGTCCGCTGCATTGCCGGGAGGCGATGGCCATCGCTCATTTCGTGTCAAAGTGACTTTCCGTGTAAGAAGTCCGCTGCCGGTCTCGGGACTTCAACTTGTTTTCTCCGTTGAAAAAGAAGGTAAAGCCGTTTCATGGGAGAGTGTCGACTTGTCCTCTCAAGTGACCGTAGAAAACGACTGGAACACGATCAGTGCGGTCGCCCGTGTGATACCTGCCGCTTATACGTCGGGGGATCATAAATTCTCTTGTTATGTATGGAATCCGAATGGTATTACCCCGCTTGACGTGGACGACTTCGAACTTGTCTGCACTCAGCTTTCACCGCGGTCCTTCCTTCCTGCTGTTCCGACGGGTGTCGCTGCTTCGAAGCCTATGTTTTCCGACATTTATTGGGGACCGGATTTTTCCATTCAGTATGACAAGGTGAATGGGGCTTGCAGGGTGCTGGACAGGAGTGGTAAGGTCGTGTTCGACGATATAAGTCTGTTCACGCAGCAACGAACAGAGGCAGTTAATAGCGCCGGACCCAAGTGGTATGGTTTCCTTTTGTTCAACGGTGATCAGTTGACCGAAGAGGGTAAGGCGTATCGATTCACATTCCGCAACCTGTCCGGGGCGGAACTCCGCATGATCGTTCCGCGTGACGGACATTCGTTGTCGTTGCATTTTGAATACAAGGTCACCGAATATACCGTCCTGGAACGTCAAAGTCTCATGCTACACGCTGTACTGCCCGTTACCGCGGTCTATACCGGAAACGGGTTTTCGACCGAACGGGATTTCGATTCCGAGTATTGGCTGGGAAGGGAGGGTGTGGTCTGGTCCGATTCATCATCACATTGGTCGGTCTACCGACCTGACACCGTCAGCTCCTTGCAATTCGACCAATTGAATAATCGGCTTTGGTTGAATATCGATTATGCGGCGGATCATCCTTTGTTGTACTGGCCGATGGAGGCGGAGAGTAACAATTACCGGATCGATCGTTCATCGACGGTGCTTCGTCCCGGCGACCGTATTTCACTTCATGTAAAGATCAACCGTACGGAGAAGCCGGTTCGGTTCCCTGCTTTCACCGAAGCGCCGAATGGCAGGGAGGGTGTCTTTATTTTTACGGAGCACGCTGATTACACGATGCTTCGTTCCAACCGGGCGGTTTATTTCGGCAGCGATACGATCGCTTTTGAAAAGGATGCGGTGGGCGGTTTTGCGAAGTACGATCTGCCGGTCACCAAGTCCGTTTTTTATGCTAACCCGGACAAGGTGGATGTGAGCGACCGTGTCGGATTTGCAAATGGTGAAATCGACCACGTTAAATATACTCCGGGCTTCCGTCAGTTTCTGGTCGATTTGCAGGCTAACGGTCATGAGATAGCGCTGCATACGCCCGATCACTTCACCACTAACCGGATGATCCTTAACGAGGCGTTCACGAACATGTCCGGCTCCTTCAAGTTTAGCACATGGATTGATCATGGCTACGATAACGGAAGACGAAGCAATCGCGAAGATGTGGTCTGTGACGGCTTCGTGCCCGGGTCTCCAATGTATGCCGCGGGTCTCTTCCGTGAGTTCAACGTGCGAAATGTCTGGAATTGCTTTTACGAGGACTCTGCCCTTTACGCGGAGGTGACATACAATGCAGAGTTGGTGACACCCCATCCGGCCTTCGGTCATGCTTACCCGCGTCCTGTGTGGTGGAGACATCCTTCGGTGACCGGCACCATACGTCATTTCAGGACAACCTGTACGCTGGCACCGAGAGATCCTTCCATGTGGGCCTATTATCTTTCCAAGGGCCGGCTGGAATACCTGGCGGATCACCGCGGAGTCTACATAGCACATTTTTATCCGGCACGTCTGGATTCCGTAAAGGCATTTTACGACTGGGAGAAACCCGTGTGGTCTGTGCAACCGTCGTTCGATGAGGCGCTGCGTACAGTAGCAGCCATGCGCGACTCGGGTCGCATCTGGGTGCCGACGGTCCGTGATTATCTGGATTACGCGAGTGTCCGGGATGCCGTAGAATACAGTATTACTTCGACAGGTGATATCTTGTTAACCAACGGTACCGATACAGCGGTTAAGGGACTCACCATGAACATAAAGGGAGCTGACATCTCCATTGCCGGAAAAGAAATCGGCCGACGTAAGACCGGAACGGAACTATTTTTCTGGTTCGACCTGGGCCCCCGAGAGTCAGTAACTGTGCGTGTTGTTCCCTTGCCCTGAAAAGTTGTTGGTTATCTTTGAGCGATGCCCGATTGGAAGTCCATATTCGTCCGGTTCCGACGGATCCTCATCCGTGTTTCGATCTGGTTTTTCGCGATCAGTATCGGATCGGTGCTAATCTTGAGATTCGTGCCGGTTCCGTTCACGCCCTTGATGCTTATCCGGCTGGCAGAGCAGGGGTTCGGAGATAAAGAGCTGAAGCTGTACAAGGACTGGACAAGTGTCGAAGAGCTGGGTCCGCTCCTGCCTGCTGCGGTCATTGCTGCTGAAGACCAGAAATTCGAGGAGCATTCCGGATTTGATTTCGATGCCATCCGAAAAGCGCAGCAGTACAACGAGCGGCATAAGGGTAGGAAGGTAAAAGGCGCAAGCACCATCAGCCAGCAGACAGCGAAGAATGTTTTCCTCTGGCCTTCCCGTTCATGGATCCGTAAAGGATTCGAAGTGTATTTTACGTTCCTGATCGAGCTTTTCTGGAGCAAGGAGCGGATCATGGAGGTTTACCTGAATGTCATTGAGACCGGAGACGGTATCTATGGAATGCAGGCAGCAGCTGTAAGTTACTTTCACAAGCCTGCTGCGCGTTTGTCTGCAAAGGAAGCCGCATTGATCGCGGCGGTGCTTCCCAATCCAAGAAGATGGCGCCCCGACCGTCCTTCGGCCTACATTTCCCGCAAGGCTTCCCGGATAAGGAATTACATGAACGGGATTGATTTTGGCGAAAGTGATTAATGTGTTGGTCAATCGCAGAACCTTTTAATTATTTGAAAGTCGCAATTTTTATTTTTGGCGTGCATACTTCGTATTGTGCATTCGTCTGTGCTGATTATTCAAGCTCCGATCATCTTGAGTAACGCTTCAAGAAATCTGCTCTTCTTCACCGCGGTGTTGGTGTCGCGTGTCCCGTTCCTGTTTGAGGGATACGGACTCGACGGCGACGCATGGGGCGTTGCCTTGTCTGCGATCAAGTTGAAGTTCACGGGTGCGTACGAGGTCTCCCGATTTCCCGGCTACCCTGTACAGGAATTCCTTTCCTCTTTGGCGGTGACCGATCATTATTTCACACTTAATTTGCTCACGGCCGTCGTTTCCTCTCTCGGCGTTTTGTTTTTTGTCCTTGCTCTCAAGGAGCTTCGCTTCCGGGCGCCTTATCTGGCAGGAGCGGCATTCGCCGCAGTCCCGGTATTCTATATCAACAGCACCTTGCCGCTCGACTACACGTATGCGCTCAGTTTTCAGCTGGCGGCGTTTTATCTGCTTACGCTTCGGCGTTCCTTGGCCGCGGGATTGGTGATGGGGCTTGCCATTGGTACACGAATCACGGCTGCGGTAGTGATGGTACCGTTCCTTTTGATTCTTGTAAACGAGGAGGGCCTTCGCGTCAATCTTTTACGAATGCTACGGTTCATGCTGCCTGCTTTTCTGGTAGGGGTGTTCTGTTATTTTCCTGTCTACAACGTATACGGTTGGGAGTTCCTTACGTACTATGATGTCCCTTATCCTTCTCTTTCCCGTGTCCTGTACAAGTTCTTCGTGGAGGTATGGGGGATACCCGGCATGGTGGCCATCCTGCTGGGAATATTGTTTCTTTTGCTTCCGGGAGACGGACGGCGCGTGGAGCATCTCTTTCCGCGATCCGTCGGGTTACGTCATATCACGGCATGGATCATCGCAATCGACTTGTACATCATCGCATTTGTCAAGTTGCCGATGGAGGCAGGGTACCTGTTACCGATCGTTCCC
>JBJOMA010000091.1:0-7221 GCA_046052625.1 Bacteroidota bacterium | reverse complement strand
GCATCGTTGCCCTGGCTGGACGCTACGTTGACCGCCTTCTCGCTGGGAGCACAATGGATGGTCGCCCGCATGAAACGGGAGAACTGGTGGATCTGGATCTGCGTAAATACGGTTTATGTTCCTTTGTATATTTACAAAGCGCTTCCGGTGACTGCGTTGCTCTATGCGGTCTACCTGTTACTCGCTTTTAACGGTTTACGTAAATGGAAACTTCTTTCAAATCAGAGCGGCGGCTGATACGCATCGCGGTGCTTGGACCGGAATCGACCGGAAAGACTGAACTCTGCAACTATCTCGCCAACCACTTCAACACCACCTGGGTACCTGAATATGCGCGTGCCTATCTTCAGAACCGACCCGGCAACTACACGCGCGAGGACATCCTATACTGTGCTTCTGGTCAACGCGCACTCGAGGATGCAAAAGCCTCCGAAGCCGACTGTTACCTCTTCTGCGATACCGATATGATCAATTTCAAGGTGTGGATGACGGATAAATTCGGCTCCGCGCCCGATTGGATCACCGCAGACATACTCAACCGCTACGATGCGTATCTGCTTACTTCCCCGGACATTCCATTCGTTTCCGACCCGATGCGGGAGAATCCCGAGCGCAGGGAGTTCTTCTTCAATTGGTACCGGCGGGAGGTGGAAGCAACAGGTCTCCCCTTTGAAATAATTACAGGGGACGGTACGAAGCGGCTTCACAACGCAGTTGATGCGGTTCAACGGCTCCGTGAAGCCACATCTGTCGTTTAATATGCCTTCCAAGGATTTGTCTACCTTTGTACTACTGGGGTGCTTCCGTATTGACGGAGGCTGAGATCAGACCCATCGAACCTGAACAGGGTAATGCCTGCGAAGGGAGGTGTAGGTACACAAGTTAGGACGCATGTCCCGGTCGTGCGTCATTGTCGGACCTCTATCATCCACGAGATGAGATTCAGTTCTTCCTTTTTCAGCAGGACGCTCCTTGTTTCCTGCCTTTCATTGACCGTTCATGCCGCTGTTTCACAGAGCAGTTTATCAGGTACCGTTACGGACGGCCTGGGCGGGCTGCCTGTTCCCGGAGTCATCATCCGGATCGACGGTTATTACACGGCAACCGTTACAGACGCGAACGGAAATTTCCGGTTCGAACACATCGACGGGGATTCCGCTCACCTGCGCACGTCTCATATCGCTTTCGAAGAATCTGTCACCAGCGTCAGGTTGCCTGCAACCGGAATTCAGGTCGCCCTTCGACCGAAAACTTATTTGTCGGATGAAGTCAACATCAATGCGACAAGGGCTGCGAACCGCTCTGCCTTCGCCTTCACCTCCATCGGCAAGCAGGAACTGGAGTCCGTCAACCTGGGAAAAGACCTTCCGCTGCTGCTCCAACTTCAACCTTCCGTGGTAACGACGTCGGACGCCGGAAACGGAGTAGGATATACCGGTATCCGTATCCGCGGCAGCGATGCCACCCGGGTGAACGTCACCATCAACGGCATACCGCTGAACGATGCAGAGTCGCATCAGGTCTACTGGGTGGACCTCCCCGATCTCGCGGCCTCTGTCGAAAGCATCCAACTGCAACGGGGTGTCGGAACCTCTACCAACGGGCCCGGCGCCTTCGGAGGAAGCATGAACATCCAGACCGCCACACGTTCACAGGAGCCGTTCGCGGAAATCTCATCGAACGCAGGGTCCTTCAGCACGTTGCGGAACTCGATCCGCTTCGGCACCGGCATGCTGAAAGACCATTTCGTTTTGGAGGGCCGGTTATCACGCATCTCCTCCGACGGATACATCGACCGTGCCACCTCTGATCTTCAGTCTCTCTACCTTTCAGGCGGCTACCATTCCGAAAAGCAATCGTTGCGACTGGTCTGCATGTCAGGCCGCGAAAAAACCTACCAGGCATGGTATGGTGTGCCGGAGGATTCCCTGCAAACCAACCGGACCTACAATATGGCCGGACTCTACATCGACCGGACTGGCGCCATACAGTACTACGACAACCAGACGGACAACTATATCCAAAACCATTACCAGATGCTCTGGTCCAGAGACCTAGATGCCGGATGGTCTGCCAATGCGGCGTTGTTCCTGACCACGGGGAAAGGGTACTACGAGGAATTCATCGACGAGGATTATTACGCAACCGGAAACATGGATCCGGTCGACAGCATGTACATCCGGCCCTATCACATCCGTCAACGTTGGCTGGACAACTCTTTCTACGGTACCACGTGGTCCGTTCAACACCGGGGCAAGAAACTGGACCTGAACGCCGGCGGCGCCGTGAGCCGTTACGAAGGCGACCATTTCACAGACATCATCTGGCAGAATTACAATGTACTGGTCAACGGTCCCTATACGGAACGGTCGGACAACGCTTCAAAATTCGACGGCAACATTTACCTGAAAGCCGATTATTCGCTTACGCCTGAGTGGAACGTGACCGGTGATTTACAATACCGGCATGTCGGATATACGTTCACCGGACTCGATGCGGACGGAGAACCGTTGCCTTCTGAAGTTTCGCTCGACTTCTTCAATCCGAAAGCCGGAATCACCTGGGAGCCGAATAACTGGCACCGGTGGTATGCATCCGTCAGCGTAGGACAAAAAGAACCGGTCCGCGACGATTATGTAGCATCAACTGCTAGTTCCCGGCCTGCTCCGGAGCGACTGGTCGACTATGAAGCCGGCTACCGTTACAGCGGCCATACCTTCACGTGCAATGCGAACTTCTATTACATGGATTATGCGCGGCAGCTGATTCTGAACGGGAGCATCAACGATGTGGGCGAATTCGTCCGCGAGAGTGTCGGCGACAGTTACCGCAGCGGCATCGAATTGGAGGCGGCATGGGCTCCTTCACCGCGATGGACGGTACGCATGAACGCCACTGTTTCACGGAACAGGATCGCTAATTATACGGAGTACGCGTACGACTCCGCAACCACCATCGTCATTGATTATCCGAATACTCCGATCGCCTATTCACCGGATCTCGTAGCCGCGGGTTCCGCCGAATGGAAGGCGTTCAAATCATTGACGATTTCGCTGACAGGCAAACAGGTCGGTGAGCAGTATTTGGACAACACCGGAAATCCGGAACACCGGCTGGAGGGATATCTGGTGAGCGACCTTGGCTTCCAATGGAGTCCGACCGTACGCAAGGTGAAAAAGCTGGTCTTCCGCGCGACGATCTACAACATTACAGACAGGATGTATTCGGCCAACGGATATGTCTACTACGGGATGAACTACCTTTTTCCGCAGGCAGGAAGGCACTTCATGGCCGGTGTGACGGTGGGGTTTTAGTTAGTGGTTAGTGGTTAGTGGATGGTGATTGTTAAAAGACAACCATTAGAACTATCCACTATTAACCAACCACTAACAACCGACCACTAACACTCAATTCTTACACGCGCAGGCTGGCGACATGTTGATCTTGGCGGAACGTACGACCAAAGAATCAATGCGGGTCTGCATCTCCTCGGAAAAAAGGATGCCACGCAACTCGAGCAGACGAAGATTCTGAAGTTTTCCGATCTCATCAGGAAGGTCTTCCAGTTCGTTGTCCCAAAGCTCCAGCACCTCCAGCTCGGAAAGTTCTCCGATGGCGGGGGGCAACTGCCGGATGACATTCCGGTTCAACTTCAAATAGTGCAAGGATGTCAGCTTTCCGATCTCCTCCGGAAGCGACTCCAACTTGTTGTTCGAAAGGTCCAGGTGCTCCAGCCGGGTGAGCATGCCGATTTCAGCAGGCAAGGAATCAATCTTGTTCCGGCTCAGGTCCAAGTGGATCAGGTTCACCATTCGGAAAATGTCTGCAGGAATGGAATCCAGCTTACGCCCTTTCAGAACGAGGACTTCGACTTTCTCCGGATCCTTGATTGCTTCCTGAAGATTGGTGAAATATCCGGCATCACCGGGTACCGTTTGTTTAGGGATTACGGAATCTTCCGACGGATCCTGTGCGAAGACAAGAGAGGATTGTAGCAGCAACAGGGCAAGAAACCCGCGTAAGTAAAGCGTCCGCATCAGTTCTTAAGGAACGTCAGGAAAGGAATTTTGTTGCATTACGGCGGTCTTCCTCCAGCAATTCCTGCAATTCCTGCATGGTACTTACATTGCGGTCGTCGCGAAGGCGGCCCTTGAGAAAAACCGTCACCTCCTGGTCGTATATATCCGCATCAAAATCGAAAATATTGACTTCAATGTTCCTGAACCTGCCATTGACTACCGGCCGGTTGCCGATATAGAGCATGCCTTGGTGACGTTTTCCGGCAACTTCCACCCAAACCGCATAAATACCGTCTGCAGGTATCAACTTATACGATTCAAGCAGGTTGAGGTTGGCGGTCGGGAACCCGATAGTCCGCCCCAGCTGGTCACCTCGAACAACGGTGCCCGTCAGGGAGAAATCATGCCCCAGCAATGCATTGGCGGATTCAATGTCGCCTACGAGCAGCGCGTTCCTGATCTTGGTGGAGCTGACGGCGACTTCGTTCACGATCTGCTCCGGAATCTCTTCCAGCGAATACCCGTAAACCGGTGCCATCTCCTCCAGGTCTTTAAAGGAACCTTCGCGGTTCCTTCCGAAGTGATGGTCATAGCCGATGACCAGTGTGTGCAAGCCGATTTTACTGACCAGCAGATCACGGATGAACTCCGCTGCGGAAATACGGGAAAAGGCTTTACTGAAGGGCTGGACGATCAGATGGTCGATTCCGAACGTACTAAGCAGGTGCTCCCGCTCGCGAAGGGTTGAAATGAGCTGTAAACCGTTGTCCTCCGGCTGAAGCACCATCCTCGGGTGAGGGAAAAAGGTCAGGACGACGGTCTCGGCGCCCTCTTTACGGGCGATTTCACGCAAGCGTTCGATGATTCGCTGGTGGCCGATATGGACACCGTCGAACGTGCCGATGGTCACAATGGCCTTTGGGAGGCGGGGGAACTCTTCTACCGAACCGTAAACTTTCACTTGCCAAGTACTGGATTGCAAATTTACGATCTTCCTAAAGAAGATCATGGATGGCGATTCGGGCTCCGGGAAATTGCATTAACAACCGATTGTAAGTACTTTCGCCTGCCATTTTCAACCAACACCAAATGTCAGGCAACAAAATCACCATGTCGGGCGGAAAGCTCGCAGTTCCCAATGACCCTATCATTCCCTTCATCGAAGGAGACGGCACCGGACCGGATATCTGGAACGCATCAGTTCGCGTCCTTGACGCAGCCGTGGCTAAAGCCTACGGAGGTGCCAAAAAAATCGTCTGGAAAGAAGTGTTGGCCGGTGAGAAAGCATTCAACCAGACCGGAAATTGGTTGCCGGACGAGACACTTGACGCGTTCAAGGAATATCTGGTTGGCATAAAAGGCCCTCTGACAACGCCGGTCGGCGGTGGTATCCGTTCCCTCAATGTGGCGTTGCGTCAAATCCTTGATTTGTACGTGTGCCTGCGCCCCGTCCGCTGGTTTGAAGGAGTCCCCTCCCCGGTGAAGAACCCGGGTGCTGTAGACATGGTCATCTTCCGGGAGAATACAGAGGACATCTACGCAGGAATCGAATTCACGGCCGGTTCCCCCGAGGCAGCGAAATTCCTGGACTTTCTGAAAGCTGAATTCCCGAAAGAATTCGGTAAGATCCGATTCGGAACCGCAGACAAAGCCGCAGAATTCAACACCATGTCCGGAAAAGGCAACGAAGGTGCCGTCATGGTCGGACTCGGAATCAAACCCGTTTCCAAACTAGGCTCTGAGCGCCTGATCGGTTCCGCCATCGAATATGCCATCCGGCATAAGCGCAAGTCGGTGACCATCGTCCATAAAGGGAACATCATGAAGTACACCGAAGGTGCTTTCCGCGACTGGGGTTATGCACTGGCTGAAAAGAACTACGGCGACAAGGTGTACACCTGGTCGCAGTGGGAGCGCACCAAGAAGGAAAAAGGGGAAGCGGCGGCCAATGAGGAACAGAAAGCAGCCCTTGCATCCGGCCGTGTGCTCGTTAAAGATGCCATTGCCGATATCACCCTACAACAGGTATTGACGCGTCCGGAGGATTTCGATGTGATCGCCACCCTGAACCTGAACGGCGACTACCTCAGCGACGCTCTGGCGGCACAGGTCGGAGGTATCGGTATCGCGCCCGGAGCCAACATCAACTATGTGACCGGTCACGCCATCTTCGAAGCCACCCACGGTACGGCACCCAAATACGCCGGACAAGACAAGGTGAATCCGGGGTCGGTGATCCTTTCGGGCGCCATGATGTTGGAGCACCTGGGCTGGATCGAGGCCGCCAACCTCATCTATGCCGGCATGGAAAAGAGCATTGGGGCAAAACGCGTCACCTACGACTTCGAACGTCTGATGACAGGCGCTACTTTGCTGAAGTGTTCCGAATTCGGCGACGAGATCATCCGCAACATGTAAATCGAGCGGGACTTTTTCAGGAAGCAGTTGTGAAACCATTCGCAGCTGCTTTTCTTTTTTGGGAGAATCGCTCTTCTGATAACTACTTTACAATTCATACTGCAGAATGCAGAATAATGATTTGTTCACTTGGAATTATTTATCTTTGGTCGTATGCCGTTCCTGGGTGCGCTGATCAAACAAGGCCTTAAACTAGGCTCTCGTGTCCGTTTACGTTCTGTTTCACCTGCACGACAGCAAGAGCGTGAACTGAAGCGACTGCTTGCCAAAGCACAACACACGGCATTCGGCAAGCATTACGGATTTTCCGAAATACTCTCTTCCAAAGAACCGTCCGCCGCATTTCAAAGCCGCGTCCCCTTCCACAACTACAATTCCATGCATGACCAATGGTGGAACCGTTGCCTGAAGGAAGAGGCGGATGTGTGCTGGCCGGGGCGCGTGAAATATTTCGCACTCTCATCAGGCACTTCCGAATCCGCCAGCAAGCACATTCCGGTCACCTCGGACATGATGAAGTCCCTGAAAAAGGCCAGTATCAGACAGATACTTACCCTCGGCAAGTACGACCTGCCGGCCGAATTCTTCGAGAAAGGGATCCTTTGGCTGGGCGGCAGCACGGACCTTAAAAAGTACGGAGGCTATTACGAAGGGGATGTGAGCGGCATTTCCGCCCGTCGTGTTCCTATCTGGTTCCAACGCTACTACAAACCCGGCAAGAAACTGCGCCGCGAGAAAGACTGGAACCAGAAGCTGGAAGAAATCACCCGGCAGGCCAAAGACT
>JBJOMA010000090.1:0-5587 GCA_046052625.1 Bacteroidota bacterium | reverse complement strand
CAGCTGAAAAATATTTCTGGTCGTATCGCGGAGCGATTCCTTTCTCTTTCGGAAATATCCATAACTGGAAAAGGCTGACGGGTTCAGATTCAGAAGGATTGAACTCCGAATGGAATACACCGGTTCCTGCACTCATGACCTGTACATCTCCGGCATGTATCACAGCCGTATTGCCCATATCATCGCGGTGCTGAAGCGATCCGGAAAGCGGAACCGTGATGATCTCCATGTCGTTGTGCGGATGCAGCCCAAATCCTTTTCCGGGTGCCACAGTGTCATCGTTCAGGACACGCAACATTCCGAAATGGATTTTGGATGGATCGTACCAGGACGCGAAACTGAAACTGTGACGGGCGTTCAGCCAGCCGTGATCGGCATGGCCTCTTTCATTGGATGGGTGGAATACTGTTTTCATCGATCAGTTGGGTCGGGTCGGATGAATGAAAACCGGATGCGGATGGCCGAATTCACCGGTAAAAACCAACTCGTCCGGCTGCTTTCTCACACGTGGTTTTTCCGCCCTTGCCTTCAGCGCATCAGGCAGATTTTCAATCGGGCCGGGATATCCCGCAGCAATGACAGCGACCGGATCGAAGTCATCCGGAATTCCGAAATGCGACTTCGCTTTCGTTCCGTCGAATCCTCCCATCTGGTGAAGGTCGATGCCGGACTCTTTTGCCTGGAAGGTGATATTGCCGACTGCAAGTCCGAGATCGTGCATGGCATGGGGATTTCCCTTTCCGTTTTGCGTCAGTGTTTTCTTCGCCACCGTGAGGAAAAGCAGTGCCGCTTCTTTCGCCCATGCTCTGTTGCCTTCCGCCAGGCAATCGAGAAGAAGGTCGAAACCGTTTTCTCCTTTACGCGCGATGACGAATCGCCAGGGTTGCTCGTTGTATGCAGAGGGAGCCCAGCGTGCAGCTTCGAAAAGCGCGGTCAATGTCGCGTCGTCGATCGGCTTCGGAGAAAAGGCAAGAATGCTTTTACGCCCTGAAAGGTTGGGATGTATGTTCATGCTTTGAGTACGTCACTGCTTCGGTGGGTGCCGTCGCAGAAGGGTTTATTCTTTGATAAGCCGCAACGGCAGAGTGCGATGCTGCCCTCCTTGGTTTCAGACTGACCGTCCTTATTTATCAAGGTGACTGAACCTTTGACAAGGTAGGGACCGTTGTCGAGCACGGTAACGGTTACGTTTTCGTTTTTTTCCATGGCTAAAAGATGTTTGTCGTAGAAACGGCCGACCCCGACAGGAGCCGGCCGATCAGAACAATTGGAATTATTGCTTGATGAGGGATGCGTCGATGGTGAATTCGACATCGTCAGCGACAACGGCTTCACCAGCTTCTGTTTTCTTGTCCCAGGTCAATTTGAATTCTTTGCGATTGACGCTTCCGGTGGCTTTGAAACCCGCGCGGGTGTTTCCCCAAGGGTCCTTTACCGTTCCGCCGTACGTCAGGGGAACTTCCACCTTCTTCATTACGTCGCGGATTGTCAGTTCACCGGAAAGGATGAAGCGCCCTTTACCCAAGGCACGGATACCTGTGCTTTTGAAAGTCATTTTCGGAAACTTTTCGGCATTGAAGAAATCATCAGACTTCAGGTGATTGTCACGCATTTCGTTGTCGGTGTTCACACTGGACACGTCAACGGTCATTTCCGCACTGAGGTCGGAAAAGTCAGGTTTGGTTGCGGTGAAAGTGCCGTCGAATTTCTTGAACGTACCTTCTACTTCTGAAATCAGCAGGTAGCGGGTCTTAAATTTAACCGAACTGTGGGTAGGATCAATTTTCCAGCTTTGAGCTCCGGCATGGAGGGTGAACAGACTGAGTGCTGCAATCAACAGTTTTTTCATGAGGGATTTTTTAAGGTTTACAATGTAAAACTATGTGACAACATTAAATGTTACAACATCTAATATAGTTTATACATTAAATAGTTGTAAATCAATTTAATAAAATATTCTAGAAGGTGCTTCCTCCGGCTTAAAATGCCCGGATCCCGATCGCTTGGCGTACCTGGTCCAAAGTCTTCCGGGCGCTGATACGCGCCTTTTCCGCCCCCATTTGCGCCACTCTATGAATCAGGGCCGTATCACCGGAAATCGCTTTGATCTTCTCGCGAAGTGGAGTTGTGAATAGGATCATGTCTTCGGCCAATTGCTTTTTAAGGTCGCCGTAGCGGATGGACATGGCATTGTATTGCTCCTCGAAATGATCAATCGTACTTTTCTCCGAAACAGCTTCCATCAGCAGGAACAGGTTGCGGATCACTTCGGGCTTTTCCTGATTCGGTTGTGTAGGTCCGGAGTCGGTGACAGCGCGCATCACTTTTTTGCGGATCACCTCTGGTTCGTCTATTAGGAAGATGGCGTTTCCTTCTCCTTCGCTCTTACCCATTTTGCCACTACCGTCAAGACCGGGGATCTTGACAAGCGAAGTGCCGTAGTTGAAGGCATACGGCTCCGGGAATAGTTCCGTCTTGTACATCCGGTTGAAACGGTTCCCGAACGTCCGCGCCATTTCCAGATGTTGTTCCTGGTCTTTTCCTACCGGCACTTTCACGGCACGGTGGATAAGTATATCCGCAGCCATCAGTGTAGGGTAGGTGAAAAGCCCCGCGTTGATATTGTCCGGCTGCTTGCGGACTTTCTCCTTGAAGGAGGTGCACCGTTCCAATTCGCCTACATATGCATTCATGTTCAGCAGCAGGTACAGTTCCGCGATCTCCGGGATGTCACTTTGGATATACAAAGTGGAAGCCTCCGGATCCAATCCGCAAGCCAGATATTCAACCAAAACCTGCTTGACGTTCGAGTGAAAATCGGACGGAGTAGGATGGGTTGTCAGCGAATGGAAGTCCGCGATGAAGAAAAAACAGTCGTATTCATGTTGCATGCGCAGGAAGTTGCGCATGGCGCCGAAATAATTTCCCAGATGTAGGTTGCCGGTACTGCGAATGCCGCTGACGACGATTTCTTTCATGGTACAAAGGTAATGAATGTACTCCTACGGACCCCCTTTCGGCCGTTTTGCGTACCTTTCGACTCCGTAACCGAATCCCGTCTATGAAAGAGAAGCTTGACCTGCTGGATAAGAAGATCGCCGAGGCGCACCTGGGCGGTGGAAAGGACCGCATCGCCGCTCAACACAAGAAAGGCAAGATGACTGCGCGCGAGCGTATTCATTTCCTGTTGGACGAAGGCACGTTCGAAGAGATCGGCATGATGGTCACTCACCGTGCAACGGAATTCGGTATCGACAAGGAGATTTACCTTGGCGATGGCGTAGTTACCGGCTATGGTCGTATCAACGGCCGGCTTGTGTATGTCTTCGCTCAGGATTTCACGGTATTCGGCGGCTCACTTTCCGAGACGCATGCCAAAAAGATCTGCCGCATCATGGATCTGGCGATGCAGAACGGCGCTCCCGTCATCGGACTGAATGATTCCGGAGGAGCCCGTATCCAGGAAGGAGTCGTCTCCCTAGGCGGATACGCGGACATCTTCTATCGCAATGTCCGTGCATCCGGTGTGATCCCTCAGCTCTCCGCAGTGATGGGTCCCTGCGCCGGCGGTGCGGTGTACTCTCCCGCCATCACCGATTTCATCCTGATGGTCGAGAACTCCTCTTATATGTTCGTAACAGGTCCGAACGTGGTCAAGACCGTCACCCACGAGGAAGTCACATCGGAAGAATTGGGTGGCGCTGTGACGCATGCCACCAAGTCGGGCGTGACGCACTTCACGGCAGCCAACGGTCTTGAGTGTATCAACCAGATCAAGCGCTTGTTGAGTTATATTCCTCAGAATTGCGAAGAAGAAGCGCCGTCAGTTCCCTACGAAGCGGCCGACGAGAGCCGATCGGTCCTGGACGGCGTCATTCCCGAAAATCCAAACCAACCGTACGACATGCGCGAGGTCATCGAAGGAACGGTCGATGAAGGCTCCTTCTTCGAGGTGCACAAGGATTTTGCGGAGAACATCGTAGTCGGTTTCGCCCGCCTTGCCGGCAAGAGTATCGGCATCGTCGCAAATCAGCCTGCGCATCTTGCAGGAGTGTTGGACATACATGCATCCACTAAGGCTGCGCGCTTCGTCCGCTTCTGCGACTGCTTCAATATCCCGCTGCTGGTATTCGAGGATGTTCCCGGATTCCTGCCCGGTACCGATCAGGAATGGAACGCAATCATCACCAACGGGGCTAAACTGCTGTATGCATTCAGCGAGGCGACGGTTGCGCGCATCACGGTGATCACCCGTAAAGCTTATGGCGGCGCTTACGATGTGATGAATTCCAAGCACATCGGAGCAGACATGAACTATGCATGGCCCTCGGCAGAAATCGCCGTGATGGGTGCGAAGGGTGCCGCGGAGATCATCTTCAAGAAAGAAATCGCTGAGGCCAAGGATCCTGCTGCAAAACTGAAGGAAAAGGAACAGGAGTATAACGAGCTCTTCGCCAATCCGTACAAAGCCGCCGCTCACGGGTACATTGATGAAGTGATCCGTCCCGCAGATACCCGCAAGAAGCTGATCGCCGCGTTTGAAATGCTGCGGAACAAAGTGGATAAATTACCGAAGAAGAAGCACGGTAACATTCCGCTCTGATCAAAATGTAACTAACAGCTCTTCCGCAGTCATGTACGGAATCCTTTCCCTGCCTGTATTCCTGCTGCGTCTAATGCGTAAGCGTACAGCGATTTTCATCTTAACGGTCTCCTTTCCATGCATTCTTTACGGACAGCAGATCGACTGGGCGCTTTATGATACCGTCCAATATTCATTCAATCCTTCCTTCTCTTCCGTCCCGGCAACTGTCGGTTCTCAGCAGGAACTATTCTGTTCATGGTTGGGAGTTTACGCGCTGAACTACAACCAGAGGTTGTACGGCACCCAGGTGGTCCATTCGTTTCTTCCCTCCGGTTCTTCGACCGGCAACCATTTTCTTGGTCCTAAAGCAACGATCAGCGCACTGCACCTGCGACCGAACGGTGATCTGATCGTTTCCGGCTCTTTCATGGATACCCTTTATGGGGACGGTACGCCGCTATTTCCGGTAAACAGTACGGCGCTGTACGACCGGAACGCTTTTATCGTCTGTTTTTCCTCCTCTGGAACGATCCGCTGGTCCAGGAATATTTCTCTCGCATACCCCGGCCTGGAGGATATAGATGCCGAAGCCGTTGATCCGTATGGTAAATATTGGTACGCTTCCATGTCGTGGGGTTTACAACAGTCCGTGATGGTCTGCCTCGGGGATGCAGGTCAAGACTCGATCGTTCGGCCGCTTCCCGCCGTGCAGGCATTATTGAGCGACATGGCTTTCGACGCTTCCGGCGCTGTTTATCTGTGCGGCGGAATCGGATCGTCTACGTTCCTCTTCGGCGGACTTCCTGTTTCCATCGCCTCTACATACAACCGGTTTCTTGCAAAAATGGATCCGCTCGGCCAAGGACGATGGTTCAGGACCATTGATGACATCACCTTCCAGGCGCATCATATTTCAATCAATGACAGTGCACAAATCTACTTTACCGGTGACCTGTACGATTCGATCACGGTGGACGGGTTTCATCTCGACGGTCCTGACTG
>JBJOMA010000089.1:0-2536 GCA_046052625.1 Bacteroidota bacterium | reverse complement strand
TGGATGTCAATACATATAACGGCGGTCTCGGCTTCAACAGCAACCGCGGTTACCTCGGACAACTGTTCGACGTTTATGTGGGCTCCCAGTTCACCTCTGTTGACTTCTTCCTGGCCAATGCCACCCTCGGCGATACGATGTCTGTCGATATCTTCGACGTCACGGGCGGCACTCCGGTCAACGTCGTCGGAACCACAGGTGACTACTACATCACTGCCAATGATACCGGCGGTGCCTTCATCAATCTCCCCTTGAGCAGCCCGCTCAACGTATCGCCCGGCCAGTACTTCGTGGCAGCAAACCAGAAGTCGCTCAACAACCTGACAATCGGTTCTGCAACGGATTTCTTCAATCCGAACACTGCTTTCTACCAGATTGCCGGTGGCGCTTGGACGGCCGTAGAGAATGTTTTTGAGATCAGCTTCATTCTCCGTGTGAACAACCCGTCCTCGACCCAGGTCGGAATCGCTGATGTACTGAACGCTTCCGACGTTGCGGTATTCCCGAATCCCTCCAACGGTCTGGTCTACGTTCATGGCAACGTGAATGATGCCACGGTGACCGTGACGAACACGCTTGGTCAGGTGGTATACAACAACCGTTTCTCCGCACTGAACAACGTCAAGATCGACCTTGGTGCTCAGTCAGCCGGAATGTATACGGTCAGTGTCCGCACCGACAAGGGCGTCGTGAACAAGAATGTCATGATTTCCGCCCGCTGATCCGTCAGCAGACAACCATTAAAAAAGCCCCGCACCGCGGGGCTTTTTTATTTCATACCCGCGGATAATGCTCCGGCAGGAACCTGTCGAATTGAATGCCTATCTTAGTGGAAGCACGATGCACTTTCATAACTCATCGCTTTCAACGGTCTGCTGTCTGCTAATGGCGGGAGTATCGCTGGTATTTGCAACACCTGCCGTATCCACTACCACGTTTTTCAATTTCACGCCGTACAATTGCCAGCTCGCAGCATTCGATACCGCTGTGCATTGTACTGACGGAGATACTTTGCTGATTGCAAATGCGGCACCGAGTGCGGGTGCAGTAAATTACTTTCTTGAACTGAACGGTACAATAATTGACACGGTCAGCTCCACTCCGGGCGATACGATCTGGAGAAAAGTCGTTGCCGCCTCAGACAGTCTGATTTCCATTATCGTATGGAGCATGCCCGGGAGTTGCTATGGTCAGCGGTACACTCTGTTGCGTCCAAGCGGAATAGAAGACCCCGATAATCTTCCGCTGATCATACTACACGGGCATGAACTTAAAGTGACCTGCTTCGGACCTGATAACCGCTTACGGGCCTATTCACTGTCCGGCGCTTTGCTTCTTGATGAACATTCGTTGCCCGCTGGAAGCACCAACTTCTTACTGCCCGAGGGTACACCGAAAGTAATCCTGGTTATCCTGGAATCGGGCAGGGAAAAACAGACCTGGAAACTGTCGGTGAATTGAATCCTCCCGGAAAGGAGCAATCAGACGCGCTTGATCCCCTTGGCCAGTTTGGAGGCGAAAATGAAATCGTTGATCTCCTTGTTATCCGTACGTAAAATATCGTCTACGCTGCCTTCCCACCATTTCTTACCCTGATACAGGAACAGGATCTTGTCGCCGATCTCCAGCACCGAGTTCATGTCGTGGGTATTGACGATGGTGGTGATATTGAACTCGACGGTTATCTCTTTAATGAGGTTGTCAATGACGATGGATGTTCGGGGATCAAGGCCTGAGTTCGGTTCATCACAAAAAAGATAGCTGGGATTAGGAGCGATGGCCCGGGCGATGGCAACCCGTTTTTTCATTCCGCCGCTGAGTTCGGAAGGCATCAGCTTATGGGCCGTCGGAAGATTGACGCGATTCAGGCAGAAACTGACTCGCTCTTTTTTCTCCTCGAGCGACATGTCAGTGAGCATGCTGAGGGGGAACATCACATTCTGCTCCACGTTTAAGGAATCGAAAAGCGCACCGCCCTGGAAAACCATTCCGATCTTTTCACGAAAAGGCCTTCTGGCCTTCTTGTCAAGTCCTGAAAAACACTTTCCATCATACATGATCTCCCCTTGGTCCGGCTCTTCGAGTCCGACCATGCATTTCATCATCACCGTCTTTCCGGAACCGGAGCCGCCGATGACAAGGTTGATATGACCTTTCTCGAAGGAAGTGGACACATCGGAGAGGATCCTCCGTCCGTCGAAGCTCTTGGAGATGTTGCGCAACTCGATCATATAAGGATGAGCTGGGTGAGGATGTAATCGAACACCAGGATGAGTATACTGGAATAGACGACGGCATCAGTGCTTGACTGACCCACTTCCAGTGCGCCACCGCCTGTGTAGTAGCCATGATAGGAGGACACCGTGGTGATCAGGTAAGCGAAGGTCACCGACTTGATGATGGCGAAGGTGACATTGAAGGGTATGAAGTGGTCCTGGATTCCCTGGATGTAATCGACTGAAGTGATGACACCGGCAGCCGAACCGGCAACCCAACCGCCGAAAATACCCAGGAACATGGAGATGGAGACGACGAA
>JBJOMA010000088.1:0-2939 GCA_046052625.1 Bacteroidota bacterium | reverse complement strand
ACCTGACCCGTCATCTTATACCAGTGTAGCCATCTCTTCAGTAGGGAATCCTTACCGTGTTCTTTTTACTAACCTTGGTGGTGTATTTTCAGGTAATACCTATGCAGATATCGTAGCAGATGAGATGACGATTCCGCTGCAGACGCCGAACGGTACGGGTTCCGATTTCGAGGTGTCCGGATCCGGTTATATCGAGCAGACGGGAAGTACCGTCCGTTGGGTCATCCAATATACTGTTCGTGAGATTTCGACCAATACGGTGACAAATTGTACGGCATACTTTGTGTCACAGTGATTTTTCCGCCATTTGCAGGAAGAGCTGTCCCAAAGGGCGGCTCTTCTTGTTTTTGTCCCTCTTACAGGTCTGATTCCGCTTTTTTACTCGTTTTTCTTATCTTTGAACCTGAATAATAAAAAACATTTTTGTGTCCCTAATCAAGTCCATTTCCGGCATTCGTGGTACCATCGGGGGGAAGCCCGGCGACGGACTTACACCTTTGGATATCGTAAAATTCACGGCGGCTTACGGCACCTGGCTGTTACGTCGCTCCGGCGCCAAAGAACGTGTAACAGTGGCTTTGGGACGTGATGCTCGTATTTCCGGAGTGATGGTACAGAACCTGGTTTCAGGTACCTTAAAAGGGCTGGGGATCGATGTGATCTATCTTGGTTTATCCACGACACCGACGGTCGAAATGGCTGTCACGGATTTCAAGGCTGACGGCGGTATCATCCTTACCGCAAGCCACAATCCCAAACAATGGAATGCACTCAAGCTGCTCAATGAGCGCGGCGAGTTCATCTCTGCCGCCGACGGTGCGGAAGTCCTCCGGATTGCCGAGGCGGACGAATTCGAATTCGCTCCGGTCAATAAGATCGGCCAATACCGAAGTGAAGCTGACTACCACTTACAGCACATCCGTAAGATATTGGACCTGCCCTTAGTCGATGTACAGGCGATCCGTGACCGGAAGTTCAAAGTAGTGATCGATTGTGTCAATTCTGTCGGCGGAATCGTCCTTCCCGAACTGCTCCGGCAATTGGGAGTGGAAGAAGTCATAGAACTCTATTGTGAGCCCAACGGACAGTTTCCGCACAATCCGGAACCGCTTCCGGAACACCTGACCGATATCTCGGCCGAAGTCAAGAAGCAAAAAGCCCACCTGGGTATCGTTGTCGATCCGGATGTGGACCGGCTGGCACTTGTCTGCGAGGACGGTGAGATGTTCGGCGAAGAATATACTTTGGTGGCCGTAGCGGATTATGTGCTGCAGAGCAGGACCGGAAATACCGTTTCCAATCTTTCTTCGACACGCGCTTTGCGCGATGTGACCGAGAAAGCCGGCGGTAATTATTTCTCTGCAGCGGTAGGTGAGGTCAACGTGGTGGAAGAGATGAAGCGTTGCAATGCTGTGATAGGGGGAGAAGGAAACGGCGGAATCATTTACCCGGATCTGCATTACGGCCGTGACGCGCTTGTCGGTATCGCACTGTTCCTGACGCATCTGGCTCGCAGCGGCAGAAGTGTTTCCATGCTTCGTGCGACGTACCCTAATTACTATATCTCTAAGAACAAGATCGAGCTGACGCCGGAAATCGATGTAGACAATATCCTGGAAGGCATCAAATCCAAATACAGCCGTCAGCCGGTCAATACCATCGACGGCGTGAAGATCGAGTTTGACAAGGAGTGGGTGCATTTGCGGAAAAGCAATACCGAGCCCATCATCCGGATCTATGCGGAATCCCAGTCGCAGACAACGGCCGGCAATCTTGCGGAGAAGATCATCCGCGACATCAAAGACCTCATCAATTAATTGAACGACCGCTTATCCGCATGAAAACTTATCTGGACAACGCAGCCACCACGCCGATGGATCCCGAGGTCATCGAATCGATGATCACCTATATGCGCCTGCACCACGGTAATCCTTCATCGATTCATGCGTACGGGCGTGATGTACGTGCAGGCATCGAGAAAGCCCGTAAATCCGTCGCTTCACTGCTTCATGTCACCCCTTCTGAGATATTCTTCACCTCCGGCGGGACGGAAGCCAACAATACGGCTCTTTACTGCTCCGTCCGCGATTTGGGAGTCACGCATATCGTTTCCAGTCCTATCGAACACCATGCAGTGACTCATACCATCGAGCACCTGCAACAGGAAGGAAAGGTCCGCATCAGCTGGGTCGGGTTGGATGAAAAAGGTCACGTCAAGCTGGATCACCTCGAGGAGTTGCTTCGTACCGGAGAGAAGACACTTGTTTCCCTCATGCATGCGAACAATGAAATCGGCAACTTGCTTCCGATTTCAAAAGTGGCGGAGCTCTGCAAGCAATACGGAGCCTATTTCCACTGCGATACCGTCCAGACGATGGGGCACTTTCCCTTGGACCTGTCTGCCATTCCTGTTCACTTCGTGTCATGTGCAGCCCACAAATTCCATGGGCCTAAGGGAGTCGGGTTCCTTTATATCCGACATGATGTCAAGATTCATCCGTTCATTTTCGGTGGCGCGCAGGAACGTAACATGCGTGGCGGCACGGAAAACGTCTATGGAATCGTCGGACTCGCTAAAGCGTTTGAACTTGCCTGTCGTGACATGGAGTCGCACCACAAGCAGGTGGTAGGAGTAAAGCACCACATGGCCGATCGTCTGCAAAAGGAGATTCCCGGTATTCGTTTCAACGGTGACTGCATGGGGGACAGCCTTTATACCGTACTTAATGTCGCATTTCCTCCGGGCGAACAGTCGGAGATGCTTCTTTTCAATCTGGATATTGCCGGTATCGCGTGTTCAGGTGGTAGCGCCTGCTCTTCAGGAAGCAATTCGGGATCCCACGTCTTGCGTGCCCTGTATGGCAATGAGCAACGTCCTTCCGTACGTTTTTCATTCAGCAAGTACACCACGAATGAGGAAGTCGATTATGCCGTCGACA
>JBJOMA010000087.1:0-14319 GCA_046052625.1 Bacteroidota bacterium | reverse complement strand
CAGACCTCCCATTCTTTTCCGGTACGATAGACCGTCCCTTTGAACAGGGCGACTTTCTTACCGGCGGAATCAGTGACGGTGATGTGATAGATGCCGATTTTGTCGGTCAGTGAGACCTCTTCGGCTATGGCCGTTATTTCGTCTCCTTCACGGAGCGGCGCTGTATGTGAAATGGACGTTTCGACTGATACCGCTTTGCGGCCGTGACCGTTGGAGGCGAATGCCAAAGCGCTGTCGGCAAGAGAATAGGTGATTCCTCCGTGAGCGATGGCAAAACCGTTGAGCATCTCTTTCCTGATGGTCATTCGAAGTACACAGCGGCCGGGCTTCACTTCCAAACGCTCGATTCCCAGCCACTGGCTGAACCAGTCCTGGTCGTACATGCGGTCGACGACGCGTTCTGACAGGGTTTTCTCGGTCATAGGTCAGGAATAAAATCTGCGGCCTTCGGCAGCCATTTGCTTCAAAAGCACAGAGGCACGATAACGCTCCTCATTATACATTTCACGTAGCGATTCAAGCTCTTCAAGCACTACTTCCGCTCCCAGTTCGTCGCACCACTGCAACAGGCCTTTCGGATAATTGACGCCCTTGGTCATGGCTGTATCGATATCTATTGCGGTTGCGATCCGAAGGTAACAGGCGTCCACGGCTTCATTGATCAGCATGGAAAGGACCCTTCGGACGATCTTCTTAGCACGGTCCGGATCCTTGTCCGGAGCCGGAGTTATCACGCCCGCAGCATACTCGTAATAACCGGTACCGGTCTTGCGACCTAATCGCCCGGCCTCCACCATCCGACGCTGAAGGAGGCTGGGGCGGTAACGCGGATCGTGATAGAACTGTTTCCACACCGTCTCGGTGACAGTATAGTTGATGTCGTTGCCGATCAGATCCATCAGTTCGAAAGGCCCCATCCTGAATCCGCCGTACTCTTTAAGCGCCCAATCGATCGTTGCCATACCGACCGGGCCGTCGGGCAGACCGAGCCAGGATTCCTCCAGGATGCGCAATGATTCGCCGTAATAGGGACGAGCGACACGGTTCACGATGAATCCGGGCGTATCTTTTACGACGACCGCAGATTTGCCCCAAGCGGTCATAGTCGCATGTGCGGTTTCGACGGCTGAAGAGGAAGTCTGCACACCCGGGATGACTTCGACCAACGGCATGAGCGGAGCGGGATTGAAGAAATGTAAACCGAGGAATCGTCCTGGCTGCATACAGCTGCCGGCTATGGATGTGATGCTTAGTGAAGATGTATTGCTGGCCAACATGCAGTCGGGGGAAACGATCGACTCCAACGAACGGAAGAGTTCCTGCTTGACGGACAGTTGCTCGATGACCGCCTCGATCACTAGTGATGAAGTATTGAGTAGTGCAAGGTCTTCGGCATAAGTGATCCTTGAAAGGAGTTGTGCAGAATGTTCGGCGCTGATCTTTCCTTTCTCCACCAGCTTCCGGTAAGTCTCGCGGTGTATTTCAGCTGCGCGGCCAACAGCTCCCGGGTATTTATCGATCAACGTGACCGGATGACCTGCAGCTGCAGCGACCAGAGCAATTCCGCCACCCATGGTGCCGGCGCCGATGACGCCTATCGAGGCAGAAGAGGAAAGAGACGAATGAGCCATGAAGAGGGGAGGAAAGGGCTAAGATCTGATTCTGGAGCTACAAAAGTAAAAAACAACCTGCAGGGCGGTCTTTTTCAGCAAGGAACCTTCTGAAACAGTGCCCAGGGGAAGAGTCTGATCCGATTTTCCACGAAATATTCGTTACCGGACACCCTCCGATAAAGTTGTTTAATAAGTTCCGGATTCGTATATTTGCCTCCCTTTTGGAGAAAATCCCTTCAAAAAGGCCGAAAAAAGCTTAAAAAAGATATTTTTAGATTACCATGGCAAACCATAAATCCTCTCTGAAGCGCATCCGTAACAGCGAAACCAAGCGTCTTCGCAACCGTTACCAAGCCAAAACGGTCCGTAACGCGATCCGCAGTTTCCGGGAGATTACCGACAAGGCCGCAGCCGGAAAAGCGCTTCCCAAACTGGCTTCGATGCTGGACCGTCTGGCCAAGAAAAACGTCATTCATAAGAACAAGGCCTCCAACTTGAAAAGCGAGTTGGCTGTGCACTTGAACCACCTGAAATAAGCGGTCGATTACCGCTTCACGACTCACAGCCGCCTCTTTTGGGCGGCTTTTTTATTTCCCTTTTTCTCCCGCATTGCTTGGTTGTGCTCTCCGGCACAGGGTCGTTCCTTTCGGAAAAATCCTGATGGAAAAACTATGTGTAAAAAGCTGGGCGGAAGAAGACCGTCCAAGGGAGAAATTCATGCAGAAGGGACGGCATACGCTATCGGACGCCGAGTTGGTAGCCATTCTGCTCGGATCCGGATCGCGTGAGGAAACCGCTGTTGAGCTGGCACGAAGAATCCTGCAAGGGTGCGACAATGACTTGCAGGCGCTGGGCAGACTCCGGTTGCAGGACCTAACTGCATTTCACGGAATGGGGAATGCGAAGGCGATAACACTGATGGCAGCACTTGAATTAGGCCGACGTCGACGAGAGACGACACCGGCGATACTTCCGAAAATCACCTGCAGCGACGATGCGGCAACGATCCTGCAACCGCTGATCGGGGATCTGGACCATGAGGAATTCTGGGTGCTGTTCCTTAATCGCGCCAATTTCCTGGTCGGGCGGCAGCAGATCAGCAAAGGAGGTATGAGCGGAACTGTAGCCGATCCGAGGATTATTTTCCAGTCAGCGTTGCATCACAAATCGACCGGCATCATCCTATGTCACAACCATCCTTCCGGTAATCTCAAGCCGAGTGATGCGGATATCCGGCTGACGAAAAACCTGTTGGAAGGTGGAAAAGTCCTGGAAATACAGGTTCTGGATCACCTGATTGTGACTGCCGGCGGCTACTACAGTTTTGCGGATGAGGGAAAACTGTGAAGCGACCTGAAACGGCCAAATAAATACCGATTCGAATCTGACGAAAAGGTTACAGCGAAGCGTTAGAACTTATTCATCGGGATCGACGTAAGGATTATCCCTGCGTATACCGAACCATAGGAAATACAGCCCATCCAACCCTTCCGATGCATCAAAAATTCAGCATCCTGCTCGCTTCGCTGGCGATAGCCTTCAACGTTCAATTTGCAAGTGCGCAATCCGTTTCCTGCAGCACTGACTCGACCATCGTGATCTACACGAGCGATTGCCAAGGCCAGCCTAATCAGTGCAGCTATTCGGTGGTTACGGACCACTACAACCTCAACAACGGCACCCTGAACGGCTCGCTTAACTGGGAACGGAACGATACGGTGTTGACTTCTCTCGGTGCCATAGCGGAAATCCGCACGTTACGCGGAAGTCAGCAAGGTTGGCAAAACAGTCGCTCCGAGATTCGAGCTTACACCTCCTCCGCTCAGCTTTCGGATCAATACTTCAGACACTGGAACGGTACGGATTGGGATACGGTCGGATGGACGAATCTGGCGTATGACGCTTCTGGCCGGCTGATCCAACGGGCAGAGTATACTAACAGCGGCGGGGTCTGGAGCAATATCCGAAAAGACGAATACGGCTATACGACAGACAATCCGTTGTGGCATATCAGCAGCAGCGGCGCCTCGGTTTCTTGGAGACCTGAATTACGATTCGAATACAGTTACAACGGAAACGTACGCTCGCAGCTAGAAGTGGAACGCTGGAACGACAGCACTGCGACATGGGAATTAGTAGATGCAGCCGCTTTCCAACCAATGAACGGAACTTGGAGCGCCAGGATCCACTCCATACGTCAGTCCGTCATTAACGGAATACCTTTCAGTGAAGTATATGATGACTACGATACGTTGGACCGTTCCGTTCATCATTACGAGTTCCAGGTCACATTGACGGGCAGTGATCCAGCCGCTGAAAGTCATGAGGAGTTCCTCACCGATATCGAAGGGATGCTGCAGCCGGCGCAAACCATTTGCATCGATCAATATACCTTATGGAACGGAGCATGGGTGCCGCTGATCAATTGCTGTACGAACACCTATCGTTATACTTCAGCCGGAAAATTATCGGAACATCTTATCGAATGCGGAGAGGGCGGTCGCGGATCAACCGTCTACCAATATGACGATTCAGGAAGGCTGATGTCAGAAACATTTCACGCCAACAACCATTCCGAACAGATCACACGCGACTACCATGTCGACTACCGGTATCCGGATCCTGAGCGGATCGAACTGTTTACCGCGCCCCAACCGGTGTTTCCCGTCCCCTGCAGGGGTACGACGGTTCGCCCGCTCATCGGCATCACCGGTGGCTGTGACGGCAAACATTTCCGATGGGAACCGTCCAGAGGTCTTTCGTCCGATACGGTACTGACACCGGATATCCTGATTGAAGACTCAGTGACCTACCATCTGACTGTAAACGATGAAGCAGGTCATCAGGCATCCATAACACTAACGGTAGGTCCGGTGGATGTGCGGCCTGAAATCGAAGATATCTCCGGCTGTCCCGAACGGATCATTTTGCATGCCTTGGCAGGGAACTCTCCCGGAGCATTCACGTGGTACCAAAATGGAGCGCCCGTTTATACCGGCGAATTTTTCGAAGTCACACAACCGGGTAGCTATCAGGTCGCCCATAGCCGGTGGGAGCATATTACAAATTATGACCTGACGGAAAACTGTCTGTCCCGATCGGAGCCGATAGTCATCGGCGCGGTTCCCTCTGCGGTTAAGACCGAGCATTTCGTGGAGATCTGCTACGGAGAATCGTATCTGCTTCCCGACGGCACCGAGCCCGACCAGTCCGGAGATTATCATACCGTCATACAAACAGCAGCCGGATGCGACTCCGCAGTGACCGTACACCTGACGCTGCTTCCTGAGCTGTCTCCGACTATTCTGCAAAACGGCAACGTCCTTTTCACCCCTGATCCCGGGGAATACTATGTATGGTACCTGGACGGCCAACCGCTTGCTGCCGGTGAAGAAGAGCATTCGTTTGCTGCGGAAGAAGAAGGAACCTATTACGTGCTGGTGATCGATTCGAACGGTTGCGAAGGTATATCTCCCGCATACTTCCTCACCATCAGTGATCTTGATGAAGCACTGGACGAGCATCCGTTCATCCTGTATCCGAATCCGGCTGTAAGCAAGTTACACATCCTGTTCCACCGGGAACCGGATTCTCCCACCTACTTCAGCTTGTATGATATTTCCGGAAAATGCGTCCGGGAACGTATACTGCTGGAGCGTGCCAATCCGGTCGACATCAGCGATCTTGGCGGAGGCAGTTATCTGGCCGTTCTGAAAAACGGGGAACAGGTATTCCGCCGCACCGTTTCCATCGCGCACTGAAGTTGAATTCGCAGTTGGAAAAACCGGGCTCAGAGTGAATCCCTTCTGGACTACTGTCATTCTCCGTACAACGCTTCGAGCAAAAGCATCACGAGCGGAGCAAACTCCTGTTTCGGATTACGCGCTCGCAAAAGGCTACCGCGAGCTTACGATTTCCGTACGGCGAACCGCAAAAGACCTTATTCTGATTTGCGCAGGTATCTTTTCTGCTGCTTTCGGATTCAAAGGGTTTCTTCTGACCAACAATTTCATCGATGGTGGAGCGACCGGCATTTCACTTTTATTAGCGGAAGTTACACCACTTCCGCTCTGGGCTTGGATCATCGTCATCAACCTTCCCTTCATCCTGCTTGGTTACCGCGTAATGGGAAAAAGCTTCGCGGTCAAAACAGCACTTGCCATCGCAGGTCTGGCCACCTGTCTGGCGCTGGTGGAATTCCCGGATGTCACGCAAGACAACCTCCTGGTCGCGGTTTTCGGGGGATTCTTTCTTGGAGCGGGAATCGGACTGGCCATGCGCGGCGGTGGAGTTATTGACGGAACAGAGGTACTCGCCATCTATCTCAGCCGAAGACTAGGAACAACCGTCGGCGACATCATCATCCTTATCAATGTGGTGATTTTCGGTACGGCAGCCTACTTGTTGGGCGTGGACAATGCGCTGTATTCGATGATTACCTACTTGGCCGCTTCCCGTACGCTCGACTTCCTGATCGAGGGAATCGAGGAATACGTCGGAGTCACTATCGTCTCTTCGCATCATGAGGAGATCCGCGAGATGATCATTCAGAAGCTAGGTCGCGGTGTAACTACATATACCGGCAAGCGGGGTTATGGTAAAAGCGGAGAACGGAAGCAGGTGGAGATCCTATTCACCGTCATCACCCGGCTTGAACTCAATCGGCTCAATACAGAAATCGAGAAAATCACTCCCGATGCGTTCATTGTCATGCATCCGATCAAGGACACCAAAGGCGGAATGATCAAGAAACGGCCATTACATTGACTGTTTAAAACGTATAAAATAATGCGAGCCGCCCAATGGACTGAGCGAGAAGCCGTGATAAGGCTTATAGCCGAAACGTTCGCCGACAATCCTGCCTTGGACTGGATGATCCGACCGGGCGGTAAACGAAAAAAAAGACTCCTCCATTTTTCTGAATACGCCTTTCGTCATGCCTGGGTACGGGAAGGTGTATGGATCTCCGATAATGGAAAGGCAGCCGCACTGGCATTCCACTCCGACAGAAATCCCTTCGACTTACTCAGCCTGTTACTTTGGCTGCGTCTGGGGATTACCACCTTACGACTGCGGCGGGTACCGGAATTGCTTCGTCGTGAAAAATATCGCAAGCGTATCCGTCCGGAACACCCTTACTTCTACATATGGTTCCTGGGAGCACGACCGGGCAACGACCGGGCAGCTTTTGAAATGAAGTCAGGACTTTTTGGAAAAGCAAAGACAGAAGGATTGCGTATCTATTTCGAAACCTCAGTCTTTCGAAACAAACAAGCATTCGAATACGCCGGATTTGAAACCTATCATCACCTGCCAGCCTCGAATGGATCACCGGAGTTCTGGTTTATGAGGAGTCAGATAGTGGCTGGTGGGTAGTGGTTGGTGATTGGTGGTTAGGGTAATTGTTTCCGGTTTGCAGTTTACAGTCTCCAGTTCCGGGCGCCAAGCTTCTGGAGAAAGTATCCTTAATTCTTAATTCTTAATTCTTAATTTTAATCTACCTTGCTTCTCTTGTGAGTGCGGAAACCCTTCTGATCTGTCTGGTTGCATTCGGTGCAGCGGTTTTGACTTTCTTCTCCGGCTTCGGGCTGGGCACGTTGCTCTCGCCGGTCATGATGCTGTTCTTTCCGGTAGAAACCGCGATCGCGCTGACCGGAATCGTGCATTTCCTCAACAATCTTTTCAAACTCACGCTGGTGGGCAGACAAGCCGACAAGGCCGTCCTGCTCCGATTCGGGCTACCAGCCGTGCTGGCTGCGTTGGTCGGTGCCTGGCTTCTGCTTCAACTGGGACATCTTGAACCCATCCTTGAATACAAACTTGGCGGTTCTTCCTTCTCCGTACATCCTGTCAAATTACTCATCGCCCTGCTGTTGATTTTCTTTTCACTCATGGACCTTCTTCCGCGCCTTTCAGGCCTTCAATTTGGAAGAGACAAACTGGTGATCGGAGGAATACTGAGCGGTTTCTTCGGTGGATTATCGGGAAACCAGGGAGCCTTACGCAGTGCCTTCCTGATCAAAAGCGGCTTGACCAAGGAGGCCTATCTGGGAACTGCCGTAGTCGTTTCATCTTTCGTAGACCTTACCCGTCTGGGCGTTTACAGCACCCACCTGCGTGCGGGCGGCCTGACCGGACATGCCGGATTACTTGTAGCGACGACGTTGTGTGCGTTCACCGGGGCCTATCTGGGTAACCGGCTTTTCAAAAAAGTGACAATACTATTCGTCCAACGGCTTGTGGCACTGCTCCTGTTTATTGTCGCCGTAGCATTGGGAGCGGGCTGGATCTGATCGAGTTACCGTTTTCTTCTTTTCCCCAGGAAGCGTACCTTGTACGACGGTATTACCGCAACCATCCATGCTGCTCGTCTATACTCCGCGCACTTCCAGCCGACTGAAATATGTCCTGGACCTGCTGCTTGAAGACCTGCTCGGACTCCCCTATTCCATTACTACCGACGAATCGGTCCTGTCGCAGCATCGCGGCGCTTCGCTGACCTATGCGGATAAACCGATCGGTAACGAGCCCTTCCTGTACGCGACTACCTTGCTGTTCGAGCGTGGCATACGTCCGCAAGAGATATCCGTATTCGACTGGGACGGATCCAAAGCATTTTTCGCCACACATCCCCGTTACCTGATGCCCTTCGATGTATTTGCTGCATCGTTTTATCTGGTGACGCGATACGAGGAGTACCTGCCGCACACCCGCGACCAATATGACCGCTTCGACGCGCGACAGAGCCTGGCCTTTACAAAGGGGTTCCTTCATCAGGCCGTCGTGAATCGCTGGGCCAACCGCTTGGGCGAATTACTCAAAAAACATTACCCGGAACTGCCGGTCCGCTCCAAGACATACTCTTTCCTGTCCACCATCGATATCGATAATGCATGGGCCTTCCGTGAAAAGGGACTACTTAGAGGGGCAGGGGCCATGTTGCGATCGGTTTTCAAACTTGACTTCACCGACCTGAAGGAGCGTGTCTCCGTATTGCTGGGAGCGCGTAAGGATCCGTACGACACGTACGACGAACTGAACCGCATCCGGGTGCAACACGGTATCGACTGTATTTATTTTTTCCTGCTTGGCGATTACGACCAATTCGACAAGAACGTTTCGGCGAGCCGCCGCAAGTTCCAGTCCCTGATCAAATCCATCGCCGACTACCACACGTGCGGCATTCATCCTTCGTTCAAATCGAACGACGAACCCCATCGATTGACTGTGGAGAAAAATCGTCTCAGAAAGATTCTTCGCCGCGAGGTGACCTTGAGTCGTCAGCACTTTCTTCGACTGCGTTTTCCGGAAACGTATCGGGAATTACTGAACAACGATATCTCCGACGACTATACCATGGGGTATGCCCAGGAACCCGGCTTCCGGGCCGGTATCGCATCGCCCTATTATTTTTATGATTTAGGTGCAGAACAAGCGACCCGACTGCGGATCCATCCTTTCACCGTAATGGATGCAACGCTGCGCTTCTACAAACTCTTCAAGCCTTCCGAAGTCCTGTCTCAAGTCCGACCGCTTATCCGGGAAGTCCGGGAAACGGGCGGAACATTCACGATCCTCTGGCACAATGAATCCTTATCGGACCGGGCGCCGTGGAAAGGCTGGAAGAACACGTATGAAGAAGTCGTCACCGCTGCCACGACCACGTGATCCGATACGTCCGACATAGCGAAATTGACCGGGTAAAATGGAATAGCCGAATAGCGGATTGCTCCTGTCCGTTGATTTATGCCGAAAGCCGCTATCTGGACATTACGGCGCCCGGCTGGGACGCACTTATATCAGGCGACTATGAAGCCGTATTCCCGTTGCCGCACCGTTCGAAATGGGGCATCAAATATGTTTTTCAGCCAGCCTTCTGCCAGCAGCTTGGTGTTTTCGGAGCGCACGATGCGACTCCCTTTCTGGAGGCAATTCCTACGGAGTTCCGACTGATCGACTTGCAATTGAATTCAGGGAACATCGCTTCTGTCGGCAAGCAGATGAAACGGCCGAATCTTGTACTTGACCTCTCGCATCCGATCGAGTTGATAAGGAAAAACTATTCGGACAATACCCGAAGGAACCTCCGGAAAACAGAAGCTGAAGGATTACGGCATGACACCACCGGAGAATTGGCGGAACTGATACGACTGTTCCGGGAACATCGCGGAAAAGAAATAACGATGGGACCTGATGATTACTTGCTATTGGAAAAACTGCATACCGACCCTGGGCTTTCCCGACGCTTCGAGCTTCAGTGCATCAGAAATGCCGAAGGAAAACTGCTGGCCGGAGCTCTCTTCCTTCGTTCCTCTCACGGTTGGATCTTCCTTTTTTCCGCTATACATCCCGAAGGCAGAAAAACGGGGGCCATGTCGGCTGTAATCGACCGTTTCATCGAACGCCATGCCGGTGAGGCAACGATCCTGGATTTTGAAGGATCTTCGGACCCGAACCTCCACCGATTCTATAAGAGTTTCGGTTCATCAGAAACCGTATATTTACAGGTACGAATCAACCGGCTGCCCTTGGTGCTCCGCCTGTTCAAATCATAATTCGAATCTCCATGGTACATAACCTGAGTCAGACCAATTCCCTTGTCGGTCAATTCGTATCTGAACTGCGTAACGTCGAAGTGCAGCACGACCGGATGCGTTTTCGCCGCAACCTGGAACGTCTGGGAGAGATCACGGCCTATGAAATCAGCAAGCTGATGACCTACTCAGAAGTCGAGGTAACGACACCGTTGGGGACAGCGATGGCGCGCGTGCCGGAAGACCAGCCGGTGATCGGGACGATCCTTCGCGCCGGATTGCCTATGCACCAGGGATTCCTGAACTACTTTGACCATGCCGACAACGCCTTCATCAGTGCGTACCGCAAGCACCACAAGGACGGCAGTTTCGACATCGCACTGGAATATGTATCCTGTCCGTCGCTGGAAAACCGCATCCTTATCCTTTGCGACCCGATGCTGGCGACCGGTTCCTCCATCGTCATGACCTACAAGGCGATGCTTCAGAAAGGAATCCCCCGTCATACGCATATCGTATGCGCCATCGCCAGTGCGCAGGGTATCGAACACGTGAAAAGCCATCTTTCGGATAATGTCACTATCTGGGCTGCCGCCATTGACGAAGAACTCACCGCAGCAGCCTACATCGTACCCGGACTCGGCGATGCCGGTGATCTCGCTTTCGGGGAAAAACTGTGAACATTCCCCTCTCCTGGTTGTTTTTCTTTTCCGGTAATCCTACGAAGTGAACGAGTTCCTGCAAATCATTACGTTCATTCTGACGAGCAGCATCAAGTTCGCCTTTGCCATACCCTTCGTCTATCTGAACGAGCGGTACGATTTCACCTGGTTGCAGACAAACCTGTTCGCCATCCTCGGAGGCATGTTGGGCGTGGTCGTATTCATGTATTGCAGCGAAGGGATGATTTACCTGTGGGACCGTCTTCGGCATTATTATTTCCGGAAAAAGTCCGAGATGCCTTCCCCCTTTTCCACGCCGGTGGCCGATGTGGAGGAATCCCTGGAGATCCGATACGACTATATTGAGTCGAGCACGCCACCCCGAAGAAAGGTATTCACTCCAAGAACACGACGGATCGTACGTGTATGGTCGCGCTACGGACTCATCGGACTTGCCGCCATCACACCCATTTTCCTTTCCATACCGATCGGGACTTTCTTCATCACGCGACTTGAACGGAACAAGCGTAAGATTCTGTTTCATCTGTTCGTCTCCATCGCTTTCTGGTCGTTGTTACTGACGACCATCTTCGAATTCACCAACACACAGCACTTACAGGATTTGTTCCGATGAAGGGTATCCGGCACGTATTCTTCGACCTGGACAACACGATCTGGGATTTCGAAAAAAGCTCCATGGCGACGCTCCGGGAGCTTTATTCAAAGTACGATCTGGACAAACTTGGAGTATCCTCCTTTGAATCCTTCATCGCCGCCTACCGGCATCGAAATGAACTGTTGTGGGAGCAATACCGACTCGGCACGATCGACAAAGCCACCCTGCGCGACAAGCGTTTCGCCTTCACGTTCTGGGACATGGGATTGGATCCGGATTCGGCACCAAAGGGGCTTGCGGACGACTACGTGACGCTGGGCCCGCACCGAAGCCACCTCTTCCCGCATGCACATGAGACCCTGTCGTATCTTCAGTCTAAATATACGCTTCACATCATCACCAACGGGTTTGTGGAAGCACAAGTAATCAAGCTGCAAGCTGCCGACCTCAACAAGTATTTCAGTGAGATTGTCATCAGCGAGCATACCGGTTATCGGAAACCCGACAAGCGTATTTTCCAGTATTCACTTGAAAAAGCCGGAGCAGTAGCAGAAGAGTGCGTTATGATCGGCGACGGGTTGGAGGTAGATGTAATCGGAGCGCAGGAGGCCGGATGGCGCGCCATCTATTTCAACCCTAACGGCGTTTCGCATGAAGCGAAGCCCGATGCGGAGATCAGGGGTTTGGAGGAGCTGACGGAACTGCTTTGATTAGTGGTAGCGGGTAGCGGGTAGCGTAAATAGCTACGCAACTCGCTAGCCGTAACCCGTTTATCAATTTTATCCGCCAGCAGTCACCGGCGTCCGAGTGTCTAAAAATGAAAAACCGGCAGTGACAACGGGGAGTTGCCTGCTGCCGGTGAATGGCTGACGGGGCGCTTAAATCAGTGGTTAATGATTTGTGGTTTGATGACCTTCTACTGGCCACCAACCACTAACATCTGACCACTAAAAATCACTTATCCGACTTCACTTCCGCTTTTCCGTGGTCGTGGCCGGAGCAACCGCTCTGCTTTGCAGCTGCTTCCTTGTCGTGGGAGCAACCTGCTTTGGCGTCTTTGGAGCAGGAACCGCTTTTAGCAGCTGCATCCTTGGAGCAGCAAGATTTACCGGAAGCGGCCGCTTCTTTCTTGCAGCATGCTTTTCCTTCTTTCTTGGAATCACAGGATTTGGCCGGCTCTTCTGCGAGAAGCGTCAGCGAAACAAAGCTCGTCAAAGCGAGCATAGCGAGGATTTTTTTCATTATCAGATATTTTGATACTCTAAGGTACTGAAAACTAACCGAAAAGTAAAGGGGTGCAGGATGCGGATTGCGGGCCCGTCCGCGGAAGCGAAGCACAGGCGGATTACGAGACTGGGTCACAGGTCAATTTAGTTGTTTATTGAAGCCAAAAGGACGTTTTAGAATCGCATTAAAGGCATTTAACCACCTTCCACCCTACAAGATTCTAACTCACATTAAACGCTTTCCGCATCCTGTAATTCGCACCTTTACACCCAACTCTCTTACCTTTGCCCTAAGACATGGATCTTTCAGAAAACATCAAAGTCGCCCGTCAGAGCATCCGCAGCCAGCGGTTGCGGACAACCCTGACTGCTCTCATCATCGCGATCGGCATCATGGCATTGGTCGGGATTCTGACAGCCATCGATGCCGTAGAAGGATCCATCAGCTCCAATTTCCAAAGCATGGGCGCCAATTCATTCACGGTACAGAACCGTGGGACGAATATCCACATCGGGCGAAGAGGCAAGCGGGCCAAACGCTACGAGCCTATCACGTATCACCAGGCGATGAAGTTCGTTCAGGAGTTCAACTTTCCGGCGGTGGTCTCCGTCTCCACCATGGCGACGTTCAACGGAACGCTACAGCATGAAAACATCAAGACCCATCCGAACATCCAAGTGATGGGGGGCAGCGAGAATTACCTTCAGACGGGCGGTTACACGATCGCTTCCGGGCGGAATTTCTCGGCGCAGGAAGCGCAGAACGGAGCTGCAGTAGCGATCATCGGAAAGAATGTCGCCGACAAACTGTTTCCCTCTTCCGACCCGTTGGATCAAGTCATTTCGGTCGGCAGCAGTAAATACCGGGTAATCGGTGTGCTGGCGGAGAAAGGTTCCGCGATGGGTTTCGGTGGTGACAAGACCTGCATTTTACCGTTGATGAATGTGAAGCAGCAATTCGGCACCGACAACATGTCGTTCGCTGTCAACGTGAGCGTTAAGAACATCCAGCAGATGGAAGCCGCCATCGGCGAGACGACCGGACTTTTCCGTATGATACGTGGTCTGCGGATCGGGGAGGACGCAACTTTTGAAATCACAAAAAGCGACAGTATCGCCAACATGCTGATCAGTCAGCTGGGAACGGTGACAATCGCTGCTACACTGATCGGATTCATCACGTTGTTGGGAGCCGCCATCGGGTTGATGAACATCATGCTGGTCAGTGTGACGGAACGGACGCGCGAAATCGGGATCCGCAAGGCCTTGGGTGCCACCCCTCAGATCATACGTCGGCAGTTCCTGATAGAGGCTATACTGATTTGTCAGATGGGTGGTGTGTTAGGGATCGTTCTTGGGATATTGGTCGGAAATGTGATGTCACTGCTTCTATCCAGTGGCTTTTTGATTCCGTGGAAGTGGATCATTTCCGGCATTGTACTTTGCTTCGGCGTAGGCATCGTGTCCGGCTACTACCCTGCCTCCAAGGCGGCGAAGCTGGATCCGATCGATGCGTTGAGGTATGAGTAGGGTTAGTGGTTGGTGGTTAGTGGTTAGTTGCAAGCTACAGGTTCCTAACTTTTTTAAACTGATTATTTTCACTTCCGTGTGGAAAGGTTTTCCTGATTTGATTACCGACAGAAAAAGAACCATCATGAATGAAACGTT
>JBJOMA010000086.1:0-6705 GCA_046052625.1 Bacteroidota bacterium | reverse complement strand
TGCACAGCCGGTCGATCCAGAAATCCTTAAAGAGTGCGGCCAATACACCAAGAATAATCCCAAGAAGAACCGCTATCAGCATAGCCGAGATAGCCAACACCGCCGTATCCGGGAGTCGTTCAGCCAGCAGTCCGGCTACATCCCTTTTGGACTGGTAGGATCGCCGCAGGTAGGGAAATTTCAATACGGTACGCCAGTTGCCCGAACGGAGCAGGAGGATATGACTATGTCCGGTCAGGTCTGAGCGGAAAGCAGCAGTTGAATCATCACTGTAAACCGATACGGGAGAAAGGTCGTTCATGTATTTGAGGAAACGAATACCCGTCGGCAGGTCGGTTCCGAGGTCGCGACGGATAATCGCTACCGAAGCACTGTCAGAACGCTGGCCCAAGAGCATTCGCGCCGGATCCGCAGGCAAAAGGTCAAAAAGGAAGAAAAGTATGGTCGCCACACCAATGATGACCCCAACCCCGTTAAGCAGCAATCTGATGAACCTGTTTCCCATGATTCGCTCCCGCAGAGTTACGATAATTCATGGCAGCGATGACAGTCTGTTTTTCTGCGAAATAAACAGATTTTCAAACACTTCAAAATAGGGAGTGCATGTCAGAAAACACTATTTTTGAAACCCTATCCCAGTTCCTATGATACTACAGCGGTTAACGATTACCCCCCGCAAATTCATCCTGTCCTTCGTTTTTTTTCTGCTCTCGCTGACGCCTGTTTTTGCTCAGGTGACAGCAGATTTTACGGCAGACGATAACGAAGGGTGTGCCGGTTACCTAACCGTAACATTCACCAGCACATCTACCGGCGCACCGGTAAATTTTCAGTGGGACTTCGGAGACGGCTCCTCGTCTACCCTGGGCGGTGTAGTATCCCATACTTACTCGTCCGCCGGCTCCTACACTGTTACGCTGACTGCATCCGACGGAGTCAATTCGGATACGGAAACAAAGGCGAATTTCATCATCGTTCATTCGAATCCGTCCGCCTCCTTTTCGGTTTCGGAGGATACGGTTTGTGAAGGCACACCGATCACCTTCACTTCCACCACGACACCAGGAGATGGAGCGCTGGCCCAATGCGCCTGGACCTTCAACGACGGTTCTCAGGTGGCCTTTTCCTGTTCCACCATTATTCATTCGTTTAACAACGGTGGCACCACCCTTCAACTGTACCGTCCGAACCTGGTGGTGGTGGACGTTAACGGCTGTAACAGCACCTTCAATGATTCCGTCTGGATACGTCCGGCACCCATCGCAGCCTTCACCGCGAGCAGCTCCAGCAGCTGTACGACGCCGGCGACTGTCTCCTTCCTGAATAATTCACAAAGCGCCACTTCTTACCTGTGGAATTTCGGTGACCCGGGTAGCGGAACATTCAACACTTCCACTCTGACGCAGACATCGCACCTCTATCAAAACCCCGGAATCTATACGGTGGTCCTGACCGCTCAGGCACCGGGTTGTACGGATGTCGATACCGAGTTCGTCGTGCTTGCCAATCCGCAAGCAGCCATTTCTGCTGATGACACCAGTATTTGCATCGGGGATACTGTTTTCTTCGCTTCCACCGGAACACCCGGCACGTACGTTTGGAACTTCGGTGATCCCGCCAGCGGCACTGCCAATCTTTCCTTCCAGTCCGCACCCTATCATGTGTTCAATACAGCAGGCACTTTCACAACCGCACTCACCGTGAATGCCGGCGGTTGTACGGATGTCGCCACGCAAAGCATCGTCGTACACGCTCCTCCGGCCATTTCCATCACCTCCGACCGCCAGCTCGGTTGTGACACCCCGTTTACGGTACAGTTCAATGACCAGACACCGGGTGCCGCTCAATGGAGCTGGTCGTTTTTCGATCCTTCATCCGGCTCACAGAATGTCTCCAACCTGCAGAACCCTTCGCATGCATATCTCGGCTGGGGACTTCATGACCTGATGGTCGCTGTCGTCGACTCCAACGGCTGCAGGGACTCTGCCTACTATGACGATTACATTTCCATCCTGGCACCGTCCGTTTCCTTCGACAGGATCGACAGCGGTTGTGTCGGAGATACGTTTTCATTCACTGCCAATGTGATCTCCCCTAACGACACCTTCATCGTCGATTATACCTGGGACTTCGGCGACGGAACCGGTCCGCAAGTGTTCGGAACGCCGTCTGCTACGCATGTATATAACGCAGTTGGCATCTATGATGTCACGTTGACAATCACTACTTCCACCGGATGTACAGCCACGCGAACCGTACCGGCTTATATCAAGATCGGAGTACAACCGAATGCCTACTTCACCATGGCGGACGACACGATCTGCTTCCAACAAGGCCTTCAGTTCACCGACCTGAGTCCGCAACCGCCTTTGATCACCGGCTGGCTTTGGGATTTCGGCGATGGAGGGAGCAGCATGCTGCAGAACCCCTATCATGTATACAATCTGGACACCTCCGGTGTCGCAGACCCGTTCGATATCACGTTGATAGTATTCAATAACGGTTGCGGCGATACGCTTAAACTCGAAGACAGCCTGGTTGTATTAGGACCGAAGCCTGACTTCATCGTGAATTACAATTGCACGACTCCCTTGTCTGTGAGCTTCGATAATCTGACTGGCGGCGCAACCGACTACTTCTGGACATTCGGAGACGGTGCAAGTGATACAGTGACGGATCCCGTTCATGTCTATCCGAATCGGGGCGGCTATATGGCCAATCTCACGGCCACGAACTCGGAGACCGGATGCGTCACTAATTTCCAGCGATATGTTTCGGTGACAGTTCCGGATGCGGAGATCACACCTCGTTACCCGATCGGCTGTTACCCGCTGTATGACACCATTTCCGGAACGACTTCGCTGGATGCAGCACTTTTCCAATGGAACTTCGGGGACCCCTCCAGCGGAGGGTTGAACATCTCCTATAACCCGCTCGACACCCACACCTACCTCTTGCCCGGAATTTATCCGGTAACACTTACCGTGACGGACATCCACGGTTGTACCAACACGGACACGTTCGACATTCAAGTGAACGGTCCTACAGCTGCTTTCTATGCAGACACCACCCGTGGCTGTGCACCACTGACGGTAAATTTCCACGACAACAGCCAGACATTCGGCAGCGGGATCGACTCCTGGTACTGGGACTTCGGGAACGGCGGCTTCTTCGGATCCTATGACAGTGACAGTGCACAGACCGTCTATAACGCTCCCGGCCTTTACAATGTCTTATTGACGGTCAGAGACTCCAACGGTTGCACCTCGGACGCTTACATCTATCAGTATATCCAGCCTACCCGTCCGCAAGCTGTCATCAACACTTCCGCGGACACCACGTGTCAAAACAGCCCGTTCAACCTGAACGTCTGGCCGGGACAGTATGTCGGGCTGCCTTGTACCTACCAATGGGATTTCGGGGACGGGACAACCGGCAACGGTCAGTTCATCAGTCATTCGTATCCTGACAACGGCACCTATACCGCGTCAGTGATCACCACCGATGCTAACGGCTGCATTGACACCACCGACATAGACCTGACCGTTTACACGACCACCCCTCATTTCACTATTCAGACACTCGACACGTGCGTATCGAACAACGGTATACTTCAGGCACAGGTATTCGTTAACATCGTCAGCGACTCTAACCAGTTCGTCACCGGTTGGGATTGGGATCTTGATGTAACCACGATTCCTCAGGGACAATCCAGTGTCTTTTATACGTATTCCGTCGAACCTGACACCTACGCAGTCAGCCTGATCGTCACGAACCAGTTCGGTTGTCGCGACACCTTCACAGACCCTGGCGCTGTCGTAGTTCCCGGTCCGTCGGGTTCCTTCTATTTCTCACCTACTGCGGGTTGCCAGCCCTTGTCGGTCAACTTTTACGGAAACGGATCGAATTCCTTCATCTACACATGGGACTTCGACGACGGTACCGTTTTGGCCAGCACTACACAAGATACCATCCGGCACACGTATACTTCCGCAGGCACCTACACACCGCATTTCTACATGGGCTTCCTGCCCGACTCGAACAGTACAACCTACTGTTTCGTTCCGGTAACTGATGCAGGCAGCGTTGTCGTGAGCTCACCTTTCACGGTCGATATCCTGGAAGACACCTTGCATCTCAACGAAGCGGATATCGGTACCGCAACAGTGATCGTGAACGACCCCTCCAATCCCGGACCGTATGCCTATCAATGGACGCCTGCATCCAACGTTTCACCCCAGGGAACGAACGGAATCTTCAATGTAACTACAAATGGAACCAGCGGCTGGTACCACGTTACTGTACCGAACGGTTCCGGTTGTGACCAGACGGACTCCGTGTACGTCTACTTCGTTCCCTGTGAGCAGGATCTCTTTATTCCGAACGTCTTCACCCCGAACAACGACGGCAAGAACGACACCTACTCCATCACCTTCGAATGTAAGCCCGACGGATTCAGGTTCGTCATCTACAACCGTTGGGGACGCATCATTTACGAATCAAACGATCCTGATTTCGTTTGGGATGGGAAAACCAATTCCGGTGATTTCGCCTCTGACGGCATTTATTACTATACGATGGAATCGAATGCGCAAAACAGCCATGGCTGGTTGCAGATACTACGTGAATCAAAAAAATAACAACTGAAACCCCAATTTTAAAGCGCCTGCGGGCGCTTTTTTCATACAGGATCCACATCTGGAACAACCTGTACATTGCTCCAGCGCGGGTCCTGATTTAACCGGGCGATACTCGAAAGCAGGAAGGCTTTGTCCGGCGCCGGTGACTGCCCCAGTGGCACTTGGATGAGGATACCGCATAAATATCTGTTACGTACACGCGAAACCAGAGGTATGTGCGGACCGTGTACACGAGATCCGAATTTATTCCGGAGCATAGTGCAAAGTGCGACAGCTGCTTCATAAACAACCTGTTCGTCAGTATGCTTCAGCGTGAGTTCGATAAGACGAGCATGCGGCGGATAGCCGAACTTCCGTCTGTCTTCCAGTTCACGGTGGAAGAAAGACGGGTAATCGTTACGGACCACGTCATCGATGACCCAGTGTCCGGGTTGACGGGTCTGGATGATCACTTTACCCTGCTTCTTCTTCCTGCCGGAACGTCCGCTGACCTGTGCCATGAGCTGAAAGCCACGCTCGTGTGAACGGAAATCCGGAAAGTTGATCAGCTGATCGGCATCCAATACGCCTACGGTACTCACATGTTCGAAATCCAATCCTTTGGAAACCATTTGCGTACCCACCAGGATATCGATGCGACCTTCTTCGAATTCTGCCAGGATGCGTTGAAAAGAGGAACGAGTATGTGCAGTGTCGAGGTCAAGCCGTTCAACGCGATGATCCGGAAAAAAGATACCGATCTCCTCCTCGATCTTCTCCGTTCCGAAACCTCTAACGGTCAGTTGCGGCTCGCTGCATTGCTGACAGGAAGCCGGAACCTCTTGTACGTAATTACAGTAATGACAACGCAGTTGACGGGAAAATTTGTGGTAGGTCAGCGTGACCGAACAATTCCGGCAATGCGGAATCCAACCGCACTGTTTACATTCAAGAAAGGAGGAGAATCCTCGCCGGTTCTGAAAGAGTATCACTTGTTCCTTGGCCTCCAATGCCTTTTTCACTGCATCCAGCAGCACAGGTGAAAAATGGGATTTCATCAATTTCTTCCGGGAAGCATCTTTGATATCCGTAACTACGATCTCCGGCATCAAGACTCCGCCGAAACGTTCTGTCAATGTGACCAACCCGTATCGACCGCGACGGGCATTGTAGAAGGTCTCGACGGCTGGTGTAGCAGAACCAAGCAGGACCTTGGCACCGGACTGACGGGCTAGTACGATGGCTGCGTCCCGGGCATTGTAGCGGGGTGCCGGATCGAACTGCTTGTAGGAAGAATCATGCTCCTCATCTACAATCACGAGACCAAGACGGGAAAAAGGAAGAAAAAGAGAAGAGCGGGCACCCAATACCACCTGCGACCGTTGTTTTCCGGGCTCCTCAGCACGGAATCCCAGCACCCGGTTCCATATTTCAACGCGCTCATTGGAAGTATACTTCGAATGATAGACCCCCACTCGATCGCCAAGGTACTTTCGGAGTCGCTGGATGATTTGCGTGGTCAGGGCGATTTCCGGCAGCAGATACAACACCTGCTCACCACGAGCCAGTGCCGCTTCTATCAGATGTAGATAGATTTCCGTCTTTCCGCTGGAGGTGACACCGTGTAACAAGACCGTATCCTGCTGCTGCCAAGCCGCAGTAATCTCATCGTGTGCCTTTTGTTGCGAAGGAGTCAGTGTCACTAACGGAAGCAGTTCACCATCACCGGGAACGATCCGGTCTATGACAGCTTCGAATTCCTCCAAAATGCCATTGCGGATCAGAGTCTGGATTGCCGAGACGGAAACATCCTCAACGGCGGTGAGGGAACGTTTCCGGACATAGTCCTTCGACCGGTCGTCGTAGAGCAACTTAAGAAACAACATCATCGCATCGGACTGCTTCCGCTTCCGGGCATCATTTTCGAACTGCCGGAACAATACTTCCAAAGCCTCATCCGTACGGTAAGGATCCGAAATCCGTATCCTTACCTCCTTCAGTGGCTTGTATCGTTCACCGATCTCCTCCGAAACAAGGATACATCCGCGCTCAATCAGGCGCTTCAGCCGTTTCTTTGTTTCGGAGG
>JBJOMA010000085.1:0-3367 GCA_046052625.1 Bacteroidota bacterium | reverse complement strand
GGAAGAACCGCCCGTATTTTCCCGTAACTTTACGACATGAAACAGTACCAGGACCTCCTCCGCCACGTCATGGCTCAAGGTGCCGACAAAAGCGACCGTACCGGTACCGGTACCAGAAGCGTCTTCGGTTACCAGATGCGGTTCAACCTGCAAGAAGGTTTCCCGCTGCTGACCACCAAAAAGCTCCACACGCGTTCCATCTTCCATGAGCTGCTGTGGTTCCTGAAAGGGGAGACCAATATCGCCTACCTCAAGGAGAATAAGGTCACCATCTGGGATGAATGGGCAGACGCCAACGGCGACCTCGGACCGGTCTACGGTTCCCAGTGGCGCAGCTGGAAGACGGTAGACGGCCGTACCATCGACCAGATCACCCAGGTGATCGATCAGATCAAAAAGAACCCGGACTCGCGCCGGCTCATCGTCAGTGCGTGGAATGTCGGCGAAGTGGACAAAATGAAGCTGCCGCCCTGCCACCTCCTCTTCCAGTTCTATGTCGCCAACGGCAAACTGTCCTGTCAATTGTACCAACGCAGCGCCGATATATTCCTCGGCGTGCCTTTCAACATCGCGTCATACGCGGCTCTTACAATGATGATCGCTCAAGTGTGTGAACTTGAGCCGGGCGAATTCGTCCATACGCTTGGCGATGCACACATTTACAGCAATCACTTCGACCAGGTCAATCTTCAGCTTTCACGGGATCCTCGTCCTTTGCCCAAGTTGCGCCTGAATCCTGCTGTGCGGGACATCTTCGCTTTTCGCTTCGAAGACCTTATCGTAGAGGACTACGATCCGCATCCCCACATCAAAGGCACCGTCGCCGTCTAAGCCTATGTCCTGTTCCATCATCGTCGCCTTATCGGAAAACAACGTCATCGGGACGGGCAATCAGCTGCCATGGCGCCTATCAGCAGACCTGAAACGGGTGAAAGCGCTTACGATGGGACATCATCTAATCATGGGACGAAAGACCTATGAGAGCATCGGTCGCCCGCTTCCCGGTAGGACCAATGTGATCATCACCCGTAACGGAGCTTATGCACCTGAGGGTTGTGTCGTGGTCGGTTCACTGAAATCAGCACTTGAGGTGGCGAAAGACGACCCGGAAGTATTCGTGTTCGGCGGCGGAGAGATTTTCCGTGAGGCGCTTCCGCTGGTAGACAAGATCTACATGACCATAGTCCATTGTACCATAACAGGCGATACGCACTTCCCAGCACTCGACCCGGGCGAATGGAACGAGGTGGAACGTCAGGAGTTCAATTCGGACGAGAAGAACGAGTATGATTATTCCTTTGTCACGCTGAAGCGTAAGTGATCAGCGGCTTTTCACCAGACTGAATACTTTCTCCTTGTCTCCGCTCCTTACTTTAAGTAGATAGTTGCCCTCCGGCAGATCGGCGGCGTATAGTTCTCCCTCCGAAGCAGCAGTATTTCCGCTCCGTAAAAGCCGGCCCTCAAGGTCAAAAAGGGAATAGGCAAAACCTTCTGCCTGCGTCGTGCGGATGACAAGTACGTCCTTGAACGGATTAGGACTTGCCGCGATGACGTCCGGAGGCGGGAGAGGTGAAATGCCTGCAGAAAAATTACCGATCAGGAGGTTGTCGATGTCCACGAAATAATCATTGGGATTGTTCGTTCGTGTGACAAGCAGCATGAAGCGGGCGGAGTCGCACGAAGGGATCGTCAGATTGGCATGTGTAAAGTTGGTGACCGGGGTGAAGTTAGCCGCGTTCCAATGGCCGGCTGTCACATAATTCTGGTTGTCGGTCGTATACAAGACACTGAACCGGTCCCCCGCAGTAAGCGTAGCAGGGATGAACGGATAAAGCGCAGAGGCTTCCATGATCCTGAAGTCGAATTCAATTCGGTTGTCGGGTAGGTTGAGTGGCTTGATCCAGCCGGTCAGCAGCGAGTCCTTCGAGTCGAAGGAGTTCATGAAGGCGCGCAAACCTTGCGAGCTGTTCGTGCCGTGCGTCGGATATACCTGGATGTCGGTGGTATAGGCGTTGCAGACCTGGTAAGGAGCATAGGACTCGAAATCATCGGAAAGCAGAAGCAGCAGCTGGCCGCTTGCGAAAAAAGGTGTAAACAGCGTAATGGCTGATGTAAGCAGTAGTATTGCTCTTTTCATTTTTACGTGGTCGCAGCAGTAATGCTAAGATAGCGTAGGTCGTGTTCGATGGTGAAGCATCCTGAAGTATTTAGTCGCTATTCCCGGATCAAGCGGAAAGTCCGTTGGTATATGCCTCGAGTGAGAATCAATAAGTATGTTCCGCTTCTCCATCGTGAACTGTCAATAGTGTTATCGCCGCTGCTCAAGACACCGGTATTGACAAGTCTTCCTGTCAGGTCTTTCACGGAATATTCAACTTGCGGAAGATCCGGAGGCAGCCATATTCGGTGCATCGCATATGACGCGGTAGGGTAGACCTTGATGGTGGCAAGTTCCTGTTCCGGGATGCCGATATGCGTGTTTCGGTTTACGGAAAAGTCGTAGATCGTGAAAGTGAAGAGGGTGAGTGCCCCGTTCTGGGTAGCTGCTACCTTGATCCATCCATAAAGTGTATCGAACGACAAGGCCAAACGGATGCCGATGTACTTCGGTCCGATGTTCGTCCAACGGTCAAAGTACGGAGCCGTGGATCCTCCATAGGATTCTGACATGATCCATCCGTCAGGCGAATACCGTAACCGTCCGTCGATCGTATCGCCGGCATTGAAGGTGTCGGCCACCGTCAGCGGCATGTTCTGAGGACAGCAAATCACGACGGTATCTGTGCGGACAGCTATACTCGCGTGGTTGCCCGCCGCATAGACCAGGCATCCGGCGGACCCGCCGCCCAGTCCTCCGTTACCGTATGTTTTGAAGAAGATGTCGGATTGCCCGTCGTGATCCAGGTCGAACGTATCGGTCTGAGTCGGGTAAGGACTGAGATGTGCGGCCAGGCACTGCATGACAGAGTCGGGAATCAGATCGGTCACTGTGTCTCCCTGTGTCGTGAATCCGGCGACGATGAAAGGTGATTGAGAAAAAACCGGAAGGGATGCAGACAAGCAAGCAATCAGCAACAATACATATCCTGTATGTTGTAAGGTCTTGCGCAGCGGTTTTTTCATCATGAATACTACAAGTCGGTATCCTGTAAAGATAAGCTGGACGGGAATAAAAAAAGCCCCGGAAATTTCCGGGGCTTTGCTATTGTCTTTTATGGTTATTTCTTACAGCAGTCTTCTTTTTTGTCCTTATGGCCGCAGGAGCTACCCATCTCTTTGTGGCCGCAGGAGGAAGACATCATCGGACACGGTTTGCCGTTGCCGCATTCGATTCCTTTGGCTTTGCAAGCTTCCATGCAGGCTTCTT
>JBJOMA010000084.1:0-7053 GCA_046052625.1 Bacteroidota bacterium | reverse complement strand
TGCCTGATATTTAAGATTCAGAATAATAGTACGCGGGTTAGCAGCGGTACCATTGTTAGTAAAGGTGTTGCCGGAAATCACGGCGTTTGACAATTTCTCCAGGAAAATTCCACCGTTATTGCTTGAAGCGGAGGCATTGCCCGTAAACGTATTATTCGTGATACTGACGTTGTTTAAGACACCATAGTCGTTTCCGGCAGGTGTCTTCTGATCAGAATAGATGGCAGAAGCAGTTCCATTAGAGAACGTACAACCATCAATGACCAACCCATTGATTTTTGCACTCTGGCCGCTACGGTAACCATTGACGTTGCCGTTGAATGTACAATTACGGATTTCCCAATCCTGCATGGTACCAACGCCGGTGTTATTCACATGAATAGCGTAGTTGGTATTCTCAAAAGTTACTCCGAGAATCGATAGATAGTTTACCACTACATCCGCACGGACACCGAAGTGAGAAGACGTGCCGGAGATCTTCAAATCACGAAGCACTGCCCTGCTGCTGGCCGAGGAGCCGGAACCTGCAGTCACGTAAGAGAATACATTAGTCGCAGTAGTAGAAACGACAGTTCCCGCACCTGCACCGCGGATAACCAGCTGCTTGTTGACAGAGACCGCTTCAGCATATGATCCTGCATCGACCATGATCGTATCACCGGCACTAGCCTGGCTGATGGCATAGCTGATGGTAGCAAACGGACAAGATGCCGTACCGATGTTACTGTTGCTACCGACAGCTGAAGTATAGGTATCGCCTGTCGTGCTGTTGTCGTTGACATACCACGTGGTACCCGTGTGAACCGGATTGGAAATGGTCACGGAAGCTGTTGTCGTACATCCGTTCGCATCGCTTACTGTTACCGTATAAGAACCGGCTGCAAGACCCGTAGCCGTAGCCGTGGTCTGTCCGCCCGTCCAGATGTAGCTGTAAGCACCCGTACCACCGGCGGGCGTGGCCGTGGCAGTGGTGGCAACTCCGGTATTACAGGAGAGTGTCGCAACTGCAGGAGCTGCGGTAACACTGATTGCTGCAGGAGCAGTGATGGTCACGGAAGTGCTGGTTGAACAATTCTTCGAATCGGTAACTGTAACGGAATAGGTACCTGCGCCCAAGCCGGATACTGATGCCGTGGAAGCTCCTCCCGGACTCCAGGAGTAGCTGTAACCTGCATTACCGCCGGAAGGGGTTACAGAAACAGAACCGTCCGTGGACGAAGTACAGGATATCTGGGCACCGTTATAAGAGGATGTTACAGAAGCAGAGGCGGTAAGTGCCGCCGGCTCAGTCACTGTTGCAGATGCCGTTGCAGAGCAGCCACCATCAGTGATGGTTACGGAATAAGTACCGATTGACAATCCGCTGAGATCTTCCGTGGTTGCTCCGTTCGACCAGAGATAGGTCGGTGAACCGGCTGCGTTGGAGACCGTCAGGTTGACAGCACCGTCGGAACCGCCGTTACAGGAAACAGCCGTCTGTACGGCTGAGGCAGTAATCTGTGTGATGGTGACATCAAAGGAATAGGTAGCGACATTGCCGTTCACATCCGTTGCCGTGTAGGTGACCGTCGTGGTGCCGACCGTGAAGTTATCGCCGGGCGCCTTGTTGGAGGTCAACGAAGCGACTCCGCAGTTATCGGAGGCCGTCGGAGTCGTCCACGTCACCGCACCCGCGCAGGAGCGCTGCTGGGTGATGCCGGTGATGGAACAGTTGATGACCGGGAGTTCTGCATCGGTCACCGTCACGGTCATAGCGGCCGTGGAGGAATTGCCGACTGCATCGGTGGCGGTGTAGGTAATGGTGGTCACACCTTTATTGAAGGTCTGAGCTCCTACCTGACCGCTGCCGCTGCCAGTCGTGGCTCCGGACATGGCCCATGCCAGCGAGGAACCGGGACAATTGTCTCCGAAGCTGGCGTTGGAAACCGTCACCGCAGCGGTGCAGATACCGGCATCGGTATTGGTCGAGACATTGGCCGGTGCGGAAACCGTCGGGTTCTGGGCGTCCGTGACCGTAACCGTCATGGAAGAGGTGGCGGTCAGGCTGACACCGTCGGTAGCCGTATAGGTGATAGTGGTGACACCTTTATTGAACGTGGCTGTGCCTACCTGGCCGCTGCCGCTGCCCGTGGTGGCACCGCTCATTACATATGAGAGGGAAGCCGAACAGTTGTCACCAAAGGAAGCATTGGGTACGGCGACCGAACGCGTACAGACGTTCAAATCGGTGGTGCCGGACACATTGGAAGCGGCGGAAACCGTTGGCGCCTCGTTATCCGTGACCGTAACCGTGAAGGAACACGTATTGGTATTAGAACTGCCGTCCGTGGCCGTCCAGGTCACCGTGGTAACGCCGGAATTGAAAGCCACACCGTTCAAGCTGGAACCGCTGCCGGTGGTCGCACCGGAGAGCACATACCCGAAGGAAACGGTCGTACAGTTGTCAGCACCGGTGGCATTCCACGCCGTACCGGAGTGGGTGTAGGTACAAACCCCCGCATTCGGATTCACGGATTGGTCGCCGGTACACGTAATGGAAGGCAACTGGTTATCGCCGACCACGATGGTGAAACTGCAGGTGCTGGTATTCGTTCCGTCATCAGCTGTCCATGTGACAGTGGTAGTACCTTTATTCAGTATCTGACCGACAATGGTGGAAAGACCGGAAGCCGTGGTAGCCCCGCTGAGGGAGGCGCTGAGGACCAGGCTTGCGTCGTCGATACAGTTGTCATGAATGACCGGACGATCAAAACTGGAGGCATCACCGGAAACAACCTCATAGGTACAGATTCCTGCATCCACATTACGGTTGTAGGAAATGGTCGGTGAGCAGTTAACAGGGGTGACATTGTCTGATTCGTAGAAGGTAGGACCTTGGTTGTCAACTACGGTGACAGACTGGGAACAATAGGAAATGTTGCCACAACCGTCGGTCAACCGCCAGCTGAAATCCCACGTACCGCCGACGAACTGGAGGGAAGGAACGTTGTCGAGAGAGACGACGTCATAAGAAGAACCACCGTCCGCACTAAGTTCGGCCGTGGAGGTACCACCGAAACAGCCGCGGCCTTCATAAAGGGTGGGAGCGGTCGGGGAGAAAGTGGCGTAGCACTGGTCAGCGTCTGTGCCCTTCGTTTCCGTTGAAGGAGGGCAAGCGACATAAGTGGTAGCGAAGGTGATATCCATGTCATCCAAAGAGATATCACCGGTACCTGCCGTAAAACCGAACTTGAGGTCGGTCATGGTGAGGCTAGGGGTCGTAGCACTGATCTCATCGAAAACGAGTGTCGTTCCGACGTATACGTCCATCTTGTCATTTCCAAGTGTAGTAGAACCGCCAGAGGGGTTGAGGTAGGATATACTTCCGCCGGAGTTGTTCAACACCCACGTAACCGTCTGCGTCCCGGAGAAGGTTCCGCTATACGGGGTACCGGAAAGACCGGACATATTGCGAAGCGTGAAACTTCCGGAGCCGGAGATGTCCAGACCGAGTCGACCGTAACAGCTGGCGGCACCAGCGAGTGAGTTGGCCGTGGTGAAACCCGAACCGATCTGGAATTCAGCCGCGCGAGTCGTGGCCGTTCCGTTGGTGACCGTCACCTTGAACTGATAGCTCAACGTCGGCGGTACCGGAGACAGGTCGGTCGACCGTGTGAAGGTCGCAGTTCCCGAAGACCGTGTGTACTTCAGACTGCCCGAACTGATGGACACTGAAGTTCCGGTTCCGGCCGTAATGGCGTTGAACTGGCCCGTAGACGGGGACGTCGCTGCATACGAGGAAACCGTGGACGAAGAGGAAAAGTCCTGCTGAAACAGCACGTGCGGCGTTGCAAGACCTACCTGTGACGTCAACAGTAGCAACGTGAACATCCACGCGAAGTGACGCAGCTGCTGGTTGGAAGAGTAACAAGGTTTCATGAGATGGAGGTTTGTGATTTATTTTTTGTTGTTGTTTTTCCTGTAGGGAGTGTGCTTTTGAGAGCGGGAAATTATATGGATTGGGCGACCGGAAAAATGACTTTTCTCAGTCGTGTTTTGAGGAATACTACCGTAAACGGTACGGCTCCGGATGCTTCACCCGAACGTGGGATCATGTTGGTTTTAGTATTCATTATTCTATGCAATGGCACATAACGCCTTAAGCGGGCGTAACATACCGAGTATGGGTATTGCAAGATAATCCACCTGTTCCAAGGGGAAATCGGACGAATGTATGATTTTGGAAAAAGGCGGAAATCCGCGCCCTTAGCGCTTTCCCGAGAGTTTATTCAACGCCTCGACACGCGATTTAACGTGCAATTTCTCGTAAATATGATAAATGTGGGATCGTACGGTATGACTGGAAATAAAAAGCTTGTCGGCGATTTCCTTGTTCCGGTAACCGGCCGCCAAAAGCTCCAGAATCTCCTTTTCGCGCTTGGAAAGATCATACTCCACCTCCGGTTTGGCATCCGGGGCAGGAAGATGGCCTTGAAAGGATTCGATGACTTTTCGCCCGATCTGAGGCGACATGGGAGCGCCGCCGCTGTGCAGCTCCTTGATGGCATCCATCAGCATCCCCGGCGAGGTACGTTTAAGAATGTACCCGGAGGCACCGGCTTTCAGCGCGCTGAAGAGCCGCTCGTCATCCTCATAGACGGTACATATGATGATCTGTGCGTTGGGCAGCTTCGCCTTGATCTCCCGGCAACAGTCGATGCCCGACATCCCCGGCAGTCCGATATCCAGGATGATGACATGGGGAGCCAACTTGTCAAGCTGCTGCAAAAGGTCTTCTGCAGTCCCGAAAGAGCCTACACATTCGCATTCGTCGGATGAGTTAATAAGGAAGGCGAAACCGGTGCGGATCTCCTCCACGTCATCAACGACGGCAACTTTGACTTTACCCATGACTTGTCCTATATCGAACAGGCGGAACGGTCGGTCTAAAAGCAGGCTTTCCATGACTGTCCCGGTGAATGAACCGGGTCCGTATCAAAGAACGCAGGCAAGGCCGCTCAATGTTGTCAGCCGTTCATCTTAATTTTTGGATGATTCTTGAAGGATTAAGCCGTATTGACCATACAGCATCTGCAAAATACTAAAAAACTGACCAAAAGGGGATGTTTTTCGTTTTTAAAGTTAATTGACGTTCACCACAGATTTCAGGACGTTGGCCAAAATAGGGCAAAATGGGCCTGCATTTTATCAACCGCTCACTGAAAAACGTTGGAGACATCAGCCATTTGTATTAGTTTCAAGGTGTCCGAAAGCAATTTGTGTCCGGAAGATTTATTGGAACACCTCCTACCCCACCGGAGATTTTTTAATGAACACAGAGAACACACGACTCCAGAACGACCTATTGCTCCGTCGCATGTTTGACAGCGCGACGGAACGCATCTGGTGCGTGGACGAGGAATTCCGGCTGCTGGAGATGAACCCGGCTTTCGTCCGGTTCATCGAAGAGATTACGGGAACCGCCCCTGCCGTCGGCATGAACATCCTGGAGGTTTTCTCCGACGAAAGCGCCGCCATATATTGGAAAGACCTTTACTCGCGTGCGCTGCGCGGGGAATCCATCACCACCCGCCAGTTCCATTTAAAAGAAGGCCTGCCCGTAGAGACCGAGCTTCGGATGTACCCCATGCTCGATGCCCACGGCGCAGCCATCGGGGTAAGCTGCTTCTCTGCCGACAAAGAAAGCGAACCTGGCTTGCGTAAGCGTGAACTCGTCCGCAACCTGCTCTTCAAGACGGCGCTCCAGAACAACCGGGATGCCATATGCGCCTTCGACACCGAAGGACGCTACATCTCCTACAACCGCCGCCACGCCCGCATGGTGCAACGCTTCTTCGGCGTGGAACTCCAGAACGGCATGCGACCGGATGAATTCCTCAAAGACACTGCTATTTTCCAGCAACTGGAGAACGACCGTAAGAGAGCTCTCTCCGGGGAATTCTTCACCGACTCCGTTTCTTTCGAAACAGTTCCCGGGCAGTACGGATACCTGGAACTTTTTCATGCCCCGTTCATCAATGAGATGGGCCAGGTAGCCGGCTACTCCATCGTCTTTCAGGATGTCACGGAAAAACACCGCCGTGAACTTCAACTGAAGCAACTCGCCTTGAGCGAACTCCGCGAGCGTAAGCTGCGCTCCGCCGAATTGCAACGTATCAACGAGGAACGGCAGCGCCAAAAAGAGGAAGTGCTTCTGGCCACCGTACGTTCACTGGAGAGCGAACGTTCGCGGATCGCCTCCGAACTGCATGACGACCTTGGGCCGGAACTTTCCAAGATCACCTCGCTGTTGCAGGTGGCTCTGGCCGACGGCTCCCTTCCCCCTTCCGTTCGGGATTTTTTGGAGAAATCCCTTTTCAATGCCGGAGAGGCCCAGCGCTCCATCAGTGAGATCATCTGGTCGATGGATCCCCGTCACAACCGTCTGGAGGATTTTGTCGCCTATCTCCGGTATTACGCAACGCAGTACTTCGAAGGAGCGCCCATACGGTTCAAAGTGAATACACCCCGCCATGTTCCTCCCGGCACGATCGACGGGATGACACGGCGCAACCTTTTTCTGGTCGTCAAGGAATGTTTGAATAACATCCTGAAGCATTCCGCAGCAGGAGTCGCCGAGATGGAAGTATGGATCGGGGACCCGGTCGACGGTCGGCAGTCAGCAGTCGGCGGTCAGCAGTCGGCGATTGGCGGTCAGCAGTCGGCGGTCAGCGGTCAGCAGTCGGTGATGATCGAAAATGTGGAACCGAACTATCTGGTGAGAATCACCATCTCCGACGATGGCAAAGGCTTTGATACGCAGAACACCTCCCCTTTCCGTAACGGCCAGAACAACATCCGCCGTCGCATGGATGCGGTCGGCGGCACCCTGCAGGTAACCAGCACCCCGGGTCACGGGACGGTGGTGAGACTGGAAGTTGTTTGTTAGTGGTTAGTGGTTAGTGGTTGGTGATCGTAACTTTCCAGCTAACAATTCTCAACCCGCACCTCGCAACCCGCAACTCTTGCCCTGAGCTTGCCGAAGGGCGCACCACTCCCCTTTCACCCGGCCAG